>JAUZPH010000034.1 GCA_030706065.1 Bacillota bacterium
AAAAGCTTCTTGTCTACACATTTAAAAAACGCATCAGCTACAGCTGGGTCAAATTGGGTACCGGTATTAATCCTGATCTGCTCATAGGCCAGCTCCAGCGGCATGGGTTTCTTGTATGGTCGTTCGGCGGTCATAGCCTCAAAGGCATCTGCCAGGCTCACAATTCTTGCTGTAAGAGGTATTTGTTCTGCAGATAATCCATAGGGGTATCCCTTACTATCCAGCCTTTCATGATGATAGCTGGCAATATCGGAAATAATATTAAAGTCCTCTAAATTAAAACTATGCTTGCTATTATGCTTATCAAATATTTCGGACAATATTTCACGGCTGTAAACCGGATGTTTCTTAATTATTTCATATTCTTCAGCGGTCAATTTCCCCGGTTTATCCAAAATATCATTTTCAATGCCTATCTTGCCGACATCATGCAGCAGGGCAGCCCATCTTATAACGGTAACAGTCTTGTCGGCTATCTTCATTTCTTTAGCGATAATTTCGGCGTACTTTGATACATTTTCGGAATGAAGCAAAGTATATTTACTTTTTATCTGAATACTCATTCCAAGAGTATTTACTATTTGTCCATAAAAATCGACGAGCCCTTTAGACTTATCTTTATTGTAACTCCAGATTGCCAGCAGTATACCGATAAAAAGCAAGGCCATCAGAAGAATATATTTGACGATTATTCCAAAATAATTTGAGAATGCAGAAGCAGTACTTATATCTGTGCCCACCAATCCGACAATCTTATTGTTACTGTCTTTCAAGGGATAAAAGCCGGTAATAAGCCTGCCCCACTCCGGAGTGCTGGCTATCCCGGTCATGAGCCCATCTTTATTTGAAAATGCATCAGGGTCAGTCATAATATCTGTTTCACCAAGACTGTCTTTTTCTGCATCAAAGATATACTCAACAGTTTTAGAGTCTACATAGTTTTGGGTATATATGTATTTTACATTATTGATTTTCTGTACCTCTTTAAAATAGGCCTGCATGTCATTAAAATATGAGTTTCTTTCTTTATGTTCAGCAATATACAAGTACTTGTCAACATCAATACTTTTAGCTACAGTCTCGGAGATATTATAAGCCTGTTGAGCCAAGTCATTAACAACCTCATGGTATACGCTGTAAATAATAAAAACCTGGCTGATTACAAATAAAATGGAAAATAATAAAATCCTTCTGAGTAGTTTGTTATTTTTCATAAAGCTTATCTCCCCTAGTGCTGTTGATTTCTATCATTCCGCATAGAAGCAGTCTTTGAGGTTCCGGTGGTTTATTTTAATATGTATTCTTAAAAATTAGCTTATTTTTCATGAGTTTTCGACATAATCTTATTGTACAAAAAATTGGTTCATTTGTATACAAGTAAAAAAGAAGAATGGTCGTACAGGGCAGGTCAATTGGCATTAATTTTCATCCGGTCGGCATAAGAATTACCTATAAGCTTCAGGAAGGAGTTTACGAATCCGCATAGAATAGGAAGTATAAGAGGTGATAGTTTGAAATGATAAGTAAATCTAAAAGTATTACGTGCTTATTTTTTATAGCCGTCTTGATTATCGGCATATATATTGGCCAGGTTAATATAAACAAAAAAAGTGCTCCTGTTCAAAGCTTTGGCGCCAGTACATCAAGCGGCAAGGCGGTTAAGGCTTTTCTGAAGAAAAACTGTTCCAATATAGATATAAACAAAAAAGATGCAGCAGCTGATTTTAATGTTCTTGATGAAGATGTCAGAAATAATGATGTGTTTTTGACAGGCGAAGGACATGCTACGGTCACAAACTACAACCTGAAGCTTGCCTTCATAAAATACTTTAGTGAAAAAGCAGATATAAGGTATTTTTTATGGGAGGTAGGGTATAGCGCTTCCTGCTATATTAACAGATATCTTGAAACCGGTAATGAGGAAAATCTGAAGATTGTTTACAATAATCTCAAAGGCACCTTGTCCTATAATAAAGAAGAGTATAATTTCTGGATAAATCTAAGAAAGTATAATCTTTCATTGCCGGAAAGTAAAAGAATCAAAGTAATAGGAATTGATGTCGAGCATCAAACGGATACTGCCTGCAGTTACCTGCGTTCCATTCTTCCGGATAAGGAGGATCCAGGCAGAACCAGGTTTACAAATTTTAAAAAGATTATGGATAGTAATAGTCCGATGGACCTTGGCTGGATTATGCATGATTTGCAAAAGGATATACAGGATAATCCAAAGGAATGCAGGGAATATCTGGGGGATAATTTTTTTGATTTCAGTATGATAGTCGACAATATAATAAACAGCATAAATTTTTATGGTTCTGGACAGGTCAATGGTATCAGTGATATCAGGGAAGGAAGTATTTACAGTAATTTTAAGAGAGTATATGAATATTTACCGGAAGGAAAGTATTACGGCCAATTCGGGTCGTTTCATATAATGCAGAAGCCCACCGAGTCAACGGCGGCCTTTGCTGTATATCTAAACCGGGAGGATTCGCCGGTCAGGGGCAAAGTAATATCGATAGATTATGAATATAAAAACAGCTATAGTCTTATAAAAAACGTTAAAACAGATATCAGTTCAGATATTATAGCCAGTCAGCTTGTAAAGGATTATTGCAGTACGGATGTTACACTTTTTAAATTGACCGGGGAGGATTCGCCTTTTAATGAGAGGTCGGATTACATCGATCCTCACATTAATGGCGGAGCTGTTAAGTATTTTCAGTACATCGCAATAATAAAAAATTCTGATGCCGTAACGGCATATGATTCGTCACAATAATAACGTTCCGGCTGTTAGGGGATATAATATTTCTCCGGTATCATATGAAAAACCTGCAATCAGCAGCAATTGCAGGTTTTCGCGTTACCCTGATTTCTAGGGCAGTGCCACCTGAGGCTTATTATGGGCATGGTACATGTTAAAGCGGAGTATAAGTATATCGGACAAGTTCTATGCTTTCAACGCCTCTTCAATTTCTTCCCGGGTGAGCTTGTTTTTTTCCATCAGTCTGCTGACAAGCTTATCAATCCGTACCTTTGATTCGGATATAATCTTTATTGAAATGTCCAGCTCTTCTCGGACAATCTGCGATATCCGTTCCGTTATCTTCGCTGCCAGAGGGCCTCTTGTTGCCTCCTCGTCAGAGAGCACCGCAGGGCCAAAGACCTCATCCATGCCGTAGCTGCATATCATTGCCCGGGCAATCTGCGTGGCGCTTTGGAGGTCACCGGAGGCACCGCTTGAAATTCCGTCCTTTTCGCCATAATAGGCGATCTCTGCAGCGCGGCCGCCAAGGGAGGTCCGTATGCGGCCCAAAAGCTCCTCCCGGGTTTTAAGCGGAGAGCCTTCGTCATTGGCATGCTCCATATAACCGCCGTGATCCCCCCGGGCCACGATGGTAAGATATGAAGGTGTACTTCCTGCCATAAAGCACATGAAAGCATGTCCTGACTCGTGGCGGGCTACGCGCTCGAGATATTCATAACCCCAATCCTTCTTTTCACCATGCCTGGATAGTTCGAAGGCTTCCTCTAAAATTTCATCTGTGAGTGCGGAGGACTTCTTGGCAGCCATACGGGACGCCGTCTCAATCACCGACTCAAGATTAGCAAGGCTCATGCCGGTGGAACGCCCCGCAAGCCGTTCAATCATGCCTCTGGTAACTTCGCAGCCTTTCCTCTTTTTAAGCATCATGGTGATATATTTTCCTCTGTCGGCCTTATTGGGAAGGTCAACACGGATTTTTCTGTCAAAACGTCTGGCAAGGGCTGCATCAATGGTCCCCATCCCGCCGCGGCCTTCCTCAACTTCGAAGTTAGTGGCTGCCAGGACAAATACAGGGCGTTTTGGGTCCACACTGAAGCCGTCCATCTCGGTTAGCAGGGCATTGAGGGCCATCTCTTCCCCGTGGGAGGAGTTGGAGTCTCCTCTTGCACGGCCGACGGCGTCAATCTCATCAATGAATATGATGACCGGCGCGTAACGACGGGCCCTCTTAAACAATGCCCTCACCGATTCAGGGCCGCTGCCCTGGTATTTGGTTACAAAGGCGCTTGCAACTGCAGGGATGAAGGCTACATCGGATTCACCAGCCATGGCCTTGGCAAGTAAGGTTTTGCCTGTCCCGGGAGGCCCGTAAAGAAGCACTCCTTTGGGAGGCTTAAGTCCCTGTGCAGAGAATTTCTTCGGGTTTTTCAGATAGTTTATAAAAAACATCAGCTCTTCCTTGGCGTCACCGGCACCGATGACATCTTCAAAGCAGACCTTTGGCTTTTCAACATCGTCCAGCACTTCGCCGCTGTCGTCAGCGGAAAGCGCACGCTTCAGAGATAGATCCCTCAGGCGGATTGTAACGGTACGTTTATCTTTACTGAAGAGTGGGACTGTCTCGTAATAGAGTACCTTGCGTTCTACGGACAGGCGTGCTGCGGCTTTCTGGAGGTACAGCTGCCGGCATATATTGGAGATATCGTCGGCAAATACGCCGAAGTCCCTTGAAGGCTGATGCAGCTTTCCCCTGGCACCTGCACGTACAAAGGACATCTCAAGCTCGCTGTCAATCTTGAACCTGCTTGATTCAAGGAGGTAAATGGGGATTTCGGGCAGGCGTTCCCGCATATCCCGGAAGAAGCGGGTGCCTTTGTGAAGGGTACCTGCCCCCATTGGTACATTATCAAAGGCAAACATCGTCCCTTCTTTTTCTTTCGCCGGTTCATCCAGCCGGAACCTGGTGGCATCGGGGTCGAAGCCGGCATTGCCGGGGTCATTGATGTCCAAGAGTATAAGTCTTATATCCCTTTCCCCTGCAAGCTTAAGTGCTTCATCTGAATCCCGGGTATTATGGATGATGTAACCTGGCATCATGCTGCGGCACTGCTCTGCAAATACAGTATCTGTAAACAGCAGCAGCTCAACCTTTTCCGAATTTTTAAACAGAGGAACCACATCTTCCGGAAGGTTCTCGGTTTCAACCTTGAAATGAATATTCGAAAGGCTGCTTAGAGCTGATCCAAAGCTGCTCTCATTAAAGAGGCGGCAGAGCTTGAATATCTCATTTTTAAAGAATAACTCCGTCTGCGCCCGGAGAGTTCTTGCATCTGCCTGGCCGCCTTCGGAAAAAAGCAGAGTTGCTGCAACCAGTTCATCTGCATCTGCTTTTATTCCATACTGCTTTTCAAGGAGGCCGCAGAAACGATTAAACTCACCTGCACTGATTTTCTCAAGGTCATGGGCCTCCAGGTGGCTGAACATCAGCGGCCAGCCAGTTGCCATACGGGAGCAGATTGCAGCCGGGAAGAAGGGCTGGCCCGTTTGTGGATTCTTCTCTGTTTCAAGGGCGTTCAGCAGGGTTTTTCTCGGAATACCGGCAGCATTTTGCTTTTTATCGCCTTCATACAGGGACCGGCCTGCGTTGCTGGTAAAGATGATGATGGTATCCTTGAAGGAGACATCTGTATCGAGGAATTTATCATTTAAGCTGCCGGCATCTAAAATCTGCAGAAACAAATGGATGGTATTCAAATGGGCCTTTTCAATCTCATCAAACAGCAGTATGCTGTGGGGATTTTCCTTGACAAAGCCCGTCAGAGTACCTGGCTTGGCATCCTTGTAGCTTGGTGCAAAACCCACCAGGTCCATATACTGCTGATGGTCGGCATAACTGCTCATATCAAAGCGTTTATACGGTATAGCCAATGCCTCCGCCGCCTGTTCTGCAAGAAAGGTCTTTCCAACGCCGGGAGGCCCCGCGAATACGAATATTGCACGGGGACGCTTGCGTTTCTCGTCTGCCGCCGCTAATACCTCGGAACTGAACATGCCCTCGGCAAAGGCATGTACCACATGATCCTGTCCATGTACATTGGACAGCAGAGTATAACGCATCTGGCGGATACGGCGGGTAAGCTCAGGCAGGAAGGCAAGGCTCATTTCAGGTATGTCCTGATTCCCGCCTTTCTCCTGAGGCTTTTCTGCTTCCGGCGGCTTCCCGGCATCCATGTGACAGACACTTTTGATGATATCCGTCGGTTCTGCTATAAGCAGATTAAGGACTATGGCAGCCGTTATTACATCTCCATTCTCCTTTTCCGCTGCCCCGGCAGCCTTGGAAAGCAGCCTTGCAATCTCGTCTTCGGCATTTCCTGCAAGGTTGTCTGATTCCTGTTGAAGCAAACCGCGCAGCAGTGCACGGGTGTAGGAGGTATCAATTTTATTCTCAGAAAAAAGTGCTTTTACCTTACGGATATCACCGTCGATCTGCTCCTTATGGTGTGAACCCGGGGCAAAGTCATCGGCAGTGAGCTCTGCCAGTTTCAGCAAGCCTAAGAACAGATGCTCCACCCTGGTAACGGCAGCCCTTGAGGCTGCGACCTCCGCTGCGGCACGTACCATAACATACCGCATTGCTGTATTAAAATCCATATCACTCCACCTCATATAATAATTTTATTATAATAACTTTTTCAGCTCAGCCAGTTTTTGCCGCACACCCCCAGGCCGCAGCCAGCCGAAGCCGCGGCGCTGCAGTTCGGTGGCTAGCCTTTCGAAGTCGCTTTCCGTATAATCGGGGTGCAGGGCCAGAAATATTTTCAGATAGGGCTCTGCTCCATCATCCCAATCCGACCAGCCGGGAAATTCATACTCCCAATCAAGATAATAAATCCGGATTATTCCGTCCGAACCGCCTGTAACAGCATATCTGCAGCAATTTGAGAGGGCTGCCGCATTGACGGAGGCCTTGTGGGCACTGAAGGAAAACAAGTCCCTGCCGGTATCTGCATCCCACAGTATAACCTTTCTGTCACTGCCTGCAGACAGCAGGTACTTGCCATCCGGCGACAGTTGCAGTGCATTCACCTCGCTGCTGTGAGCCGGAAACCTTTCTATGCTCCGTCCATCGGAGGCAGAGCTGATACCGATATAACCGTCACAACTCCCGGAATAGATTGACAATCCGTCCGGGGAAAAGCAAACATCATGGCAGCGCTCCCTATGAAGACCGGTTATTGAGAGCAGTGCCTTCCTGGTTTTGAGGCCTACTGCAATAAGCTCGTGATACTCGGTTTCATCGGTATCATATTCCGTGTAGCAGTTGTCATACACAAAACTTTTCCCATCAGGGGAAAAGGCTGCGCTTGAGAACAAATTGCTGTATCCCCCATCCCGGTAGATGTATTGACGGGTTTCCAAATCCACGATGTCTATACTGTTCATTCCGCTTAAAAATAACGCTGACTTGCCATCCGGGGAAAAACTCACCCTGTTGACGGTCCGTGAAAATTTATCAAAGGTATACAGGCATCGGCCATCATCTGCCGACCACAATTTTGCCGTCTTATCCGCACTGCCTGAAAGAAGATACCGGCCATCCGGGCCGAAACAGACACTTTCGATTTTCTGCGTGTGTCCGGAAAGTTCAAGAATACACTGCTTGCTTGTCATGCTCCACAGCTTGATTTCGCAGCTTTCGCCGCAGGAAGCAAAAACGTTACCGGACGGGTGAATGGCTGCCGATGCTATCTTCCCTTGATTTGCCTCGATCTCTCCTTCTATCCAGCCTCCAAGGAACTGTTTCCGGATGCAGTACCGGCTGATTTTTGATAAAGTTTCGAGAGCAGCAGATGCATTCTCATATCCCTTGACGGAGCGGGCAAGCTTCAATTTTTCAAGAGCTGCGGCAATATCCCTGTCATTAAGGCAGGCTTGAGCCTCCGATAAGGCTTTTTTAAAAAGGGAATCATTGTCCAGGCTGTCCCTGACAGTCCGAATCCGGCTGAGCATCCACGGTGCGGTAATATATGGAGCAGCTACCTCCGCTGAATAAAGAGTAGTTGCATTCAAGCCCCCACCATAAATAAGGTGCTTCCCATTCGGCGTAAAAGTCAAACAGGATATATAATGACACCACTCGCCTGGGCAGAAGGAGATGGTTCGCAGACACCTGCCGCTTTTCAAGTCCCACAGCTTGAGGTTGTTCCCTGCATCTCCGGAAGCAATGAGCCCACCGTCCGGATGCAACGCCATGCAGGTAACGGCATAAGTATGGCCTGTAAAGGTATGGAGGCAGTTACCGCTTTCAATATCCCAAAGCTTAAGTGTTTTATCTTCACTGCAGGATAATGCCCATGTTCCGTTTTTAAGAAACGACACGGCCCTGACTGCTGTCGAATGTCCCTCAAATATACGGAGGCAGCTGCCGTCATCAATATTCCACAGGCGCAGGGTGTTGTCACCGCTGTTATCCCCATTTATCATGTGTTCATTACCGCTCCCAGTAAGTGCAAGCTTTCCGTCTGAGCTGATGCATACTGAGTTGACCTGTGCCGTATGTCCGGAAAAAGCCCTTTTGCGGGGGAAAAGAGAATTCCTTATATGCAGTACGTATCCCACTTTACCACACAAGATTACGGAACCCGTATTACCGTCGGTACAGGCGGCAAGTATCTCCCTGTCCTCACAGGGAAAGGCGCGAAGTTTCTTTTTGGATTTTGTATCCCAGATTTTACCCTCGGAGCGGTCTGCGCTGAACATAAGCCTGCCGTCCCGGCTGAAGGATACTGAATGGATGGGCTCACCTCCGCCCCGTTTGTACTCTTCCAAATTCCAAAGGCATTCACTGCTCATCAGGTCTATCAGCCTCATTTTAGATCTTAAGAGTCCGATAAGTACTTTCGTACCATCGGGGCTGCAGGCAGCAGCTTCAATGGTGTCAATGCCGGTTAACAGCTCTCCGACAGATGGCAGTGCCTGAAGGCCGGTACGGGCATTTCTCAAAAGCGATGTTATTTCCTTATCGCCATTGAACTTCGAATAACCTTCTTCCAGCAGCTTCACTGCCGGCTGCAGCATTGCGCATTCCATCCATATCTGAGAAAGCGCCAGAACACTTTCATGATTATTCACATTGCTGTGAACTGCAGCCACGCTGCGGATGGCAGCTTCGTCATCAATTATTGCGCTGCGCCAAAGATACAGGTTTTGATTATATACCGAGGGCACATGATTTGGATTGAGTTTAAGGGCATCCTTCCAATAGCTTTCCGCCAGTTCCGGCCGGCCCAAATCAAGGAAGCTCAAGGCTTTGTTATTAAGGGAGTCAGCCGTATCACTTGCCGCCTCCGATACTTCGCGGAAGTAAGTTTTTCCTGCTGCATTTTCATAAATTTCAAGGAGGACAGCCTCTATTTCGCCAAAATCGTGGGGCCTTTCCGCTTCCTTTTCTCTAAAGCAGTGACGGAGTAAAGCCTTCATGCTTTCAGGAATATCTATTCTTGTAGTCTCAAAGTAATCCTCGCAGCCCAGGCCGGCTATGGTACCACTCTGCCAAAGCCTCTCACCTATGAACATTTCCAGGACCGACACTGCCCAGCTCCATATATCCGTGCGCCGGGTGAGCTGCCAGCCGTTTATCTGCTCAATGGAGCAATAAGCCGGAGTATATGCACCACCGGCGGAGAGCATGGTACCATCCATTGACATCCTGTTATCCGGACCGGAAAGATATGCCCTTGCTTTTGCTATGCCGAAATCCGCTACCTTGGCTTCTCCCTTATTGTTGAGAAGCAGGTTATCGGGTTTGACATCCTGATGTATCAGGCCCTGCTCATGAGCATAATGCAGGCCTCGGGCAAACTGTATGGAAATATCCAGTATGCGTTCCAGGATTTCCTCGTCACTGCCACTGTAGAGGATCCCGTCTTCAATCCGGTTTTCAAGGCTGCCGCCCTCCATCCATTCCGCAAAAATCGAGGGGATGCCGTTAATCTCACGGACGTAATAACATGACACGATATGAGGGTGCAGGCCAAGGTTAATCCAGGCCTCGCATTCCCGGATGAACACGGCCTTTTGCTCCTGATTCCGAAACATACCGGCACGGGGCTGTTTCACAGCCAGGTCTGTATTCCAGCCTGTATGGTGTACGCGGAAAACTGCTCCCATACCGCCATTGATTGGGCCATCTTCCACCTTGTAGAGGTCCAGCAGCATATCGCCTTTTTTGATTTCTGTTGCAGCATTTATAAATTGTTCTTCAGGAGAAAACGAAGCGCTATTCCGGGCAGTCTCTTCCTCCGGTAGGATCTCGCCGGAGCTGATGATGGTACTGCTGCTGTCGGCAATTGTAGTAGTATCTTTCATAATCACTCCCCCACAAAAATATTATCGGGCGATTTGAATATATACGGCAGAAATATTATCCCTGCCGCCGCTCATGTTTGCTGTATCTATCAGATTTTTGCAAACTCTCTCAGGGCTTTTGCTGCTGTGCATGAGCCTCTGCAGCATCGCATCTCTTACCATGCCGTGGAGGCCGTCGCTGCAAAGCAGAATTCTGTCACCGGGGCGAAGCTTTTCTATAAAGGTATCCGGTGCTGCAGGAGCCGGCATACCTACAAATCTTGTTAGCCGGGTGCTTGATGGATGCCCTTTTGCAGCTTCGGGTGTCAGCTCGCCCTGTTCCACCATGATAGCTGCAAGATTATGATCCTTAGTGACAGGCCGCAGACGCCGTTTATAGTACGGAAGCATGTATCCCCGGCAGTCACCGAGGTTTACGAATATGGCATATTCAGCCACAAGCCATACCCCGCAGAGGGCGGCTCCAAAGCTGAAGTAACCTGATTTATTCCCGATTTCAAAAATGCTGTTACTGACCATCTGCACTCCCTCCTCCAGCAAGCCGGCGGCATATTCCGGCGAAGCTGGCTTTCTCAGTTCCGAGGAGCTGTGCTTTACTAAATCCGGCAGTACCGAGGCTATCATCTCAGAGGTCTTTCCGCCCTGGGGGAGGCCGCCCATGCCGTCAGATACAGCAAAAAAACCCGTATCCCGGCACAGAATCACCTGGTCTTCATTTGACTGCCGCCGTTTACCGATGTCGGTGAGCCCTGAGGCAAGAAAGCTGTATTTGAAATAAGGCGTGTTTTCCGTCTTCATAGTGCAGCCTCTATCATTTTTTTAAGCTCGGCGGCAGTTTTTATCTGAATCGCAGGTTTGTCAATAAGGGCAGCATCGATTACAGCCGCCAGCCTGCGGGGTATATGTGAGTTTCTGCTGCGGACGGGTACCGCGGAATTGGCCAGAGCCGCTGCAAATATATCCTTACCTGAAAGATCTTTAGGGTATACACCTGTGAGCATGAAGTAATAGCTGGCTGCCGCGGCCCACACATCGACATCAGGCTTTGCATACCGGAAATTCAGTATCTGCTGGCGGGGCATGAAGCCGGGGGTACCTGCCAGTTCCCCGGTACGGGTATTTCCGGAGAGCCCTGCTGTTTCGAAAGCCTTGGCAAGGCCAAAGTCCGCCACCTTGGCTGTGGGGTGCAGGGGATTGCCGGTAAGGAAAACATTGCCCGGTTTAAAGTCACGGTGTACCACACCATTTGCGGTCTGAACTGTTCCGTCCTTTAATTTGACATCAACACTTGCAGCATGAGTGTATATTAGCCCATCCAATACCTGTAGTATAGTTTCTGTGGCATATTCAACAGACAGCCTGCCTCCCATTCTGTCTATGACATTATCCAGGCTGCCCCCTTCACAAAACTCCTGAATGATGAAGAAGGTATCGCCCGAGCTGCCGTTTTTATACTGCCGGACAACATTTTTATGGTTGAGCTGCTGGGCAAGAAAGGCTTCACGGAGAAACATATTCCTGCTGCGTTCATTCACCGCAACCTGAGGCAGCATAAGCTTGAGAGCCAGCTGTTTGCCTGTGGTGGTTTCCTCCACCAGCCATGCCTCGCCCATACCTCCGCGGCCGAGGCTCCTTATCTTCCGGTATCCCGCAATCTCCTTCGCATCACCAACCCCGTTCATGGCTTGATAAAGCAGGAATTCAAGTACTTTCATAGGATCATTCCTGCAGGATGAGCATATATTGACATCGTCTTTACTGCCGCTTATCGCTGTACCGCATATGTCACATTTTTTATGCTGTTTCATCGCCTTTTCAAGAGCCCTGCGGACCTCTTCCGCCCTCCGCGCAGCTTCTTCTCTGGCAAGCCTCTCAGCCTCAGCCTTCTCCTTAGCGGCGAGCTCAGCTGCACGGCGTTCAGCTTCCTTTCGTTCAGCCGCAGCCTTTTCTCTTGCGCGCCTGTCTGCGGCCTCCTTCTCTTTAGCAGCAAGTTCAGCCGCACGCCTCTCCGCTTCCTTTCTGTCCTGTTCGGCTTTTTCTGCCGCTCTCCGCTGTTCTCCCTCCTTCCGCTTTCTTTCTGCGTTAATCTCCTGAAGTTTATTGTAGCAAGCCTCGCACAGAAGCAGGCCGTTACCATCCTTGAAGCGTTCATCGTGCTTTTCGGGAAGCTCATTCAGGCAGTCGCTGCAGTACTGAGGAATATATACAGACAATATAAGCTCGCAATCCGGCCCCAGTCCCAGTCTATCGCCAGCTTTCACTGGAAACTCATTATACCGCTGTCCCCGTGCATCCTCTACAGACATGGATTCCGGGCGCCTGCCGATTACGGATCCATTCAGATAGGTGGCGTTCAGACTCCCAAAGTCGCGGACTGTCACAGCCGGTGGTGTGATCTCCAGCATGCAGTGGTACCGGGATATTGTGCTTTCCGGAAACACAATGGAACAGTCGCTGCTTCTTCCGAGGATAAGTGATTCCTTGCTGTCATAACTGAATTCTTTGCCTGCAAGGTTGCCCTTGTTAACTTTTATGGTTATTTTGCTTGGCATAATTACCCCCCCTTAAATATATATATATTTTGAGAATTTAAAAGAAATGTACCGGAGCCCTTAATGAAGGAAAAAAACTCCTCGTGCTAATGTCGTGAGCAGCAGGAGGAGGAGCGTATCCATAAAAAACTATGGATATCATATCAAGTCCGGTATATGGGTTAAATCGAAAATAATTCAATATTGGGAACAATCCGTGCAAAGCCGAAGTGTGGGGTTGCCTTTTTATGTAAAACAGAATATAATATATTATTATATATCTTAAGGAGATGAGAGTTGAAATGTGTCACTATTTGGTTCTTACACTTGGTTTGGCTTAATGTAGGGGAAGTCTGCCCTTTTTTAGGCTGAATAGAGTATAAGAATTATCTGGTGAACATGGAAGGCTCTTTTTGAAGATGCGGAAATTTAAACCTTTAGTATTCGTCTGAAAAAATATCGAATCTTCACCGATTTTTTGAAGGCGATAAATTAACAAATAAATTTCCACATCTATATATGTGTATTTTTGCGTATTTTTTCAAATGCGTTTAAGGAAAGAGATTTTATGCTCTTTCCTTTTTTATTTTTTTTGGAGGGGATATAAGTGGACAGTTTAATTTTAGATAACAAAAACGGAATGAAGGCATTTACTCTTGTATGGTTCGGCCAGCTCATATCGCTGATGGGCACGGCTATGACAAAGTTTGCTCTGATGGTGTGGGCCTATGAGCAGACCGGAAAAGCATCAACCACAGCATTGCTCGGTTTCTTTGCAGTACTTCCCGCCGTTATTTTCGGCGCCTTTTCAGGAGTAGCTGTAGATAAGTTCAGCAAGAAGAAGCTCCTGATTTACTCCGATATATGCTTCATAGCCTCGGGCTTTATCATGCTTGCATTATACAGCTCCGGCACGCTGAGGATATGGCATCTGTATGCGGTAGAAGCGCTTTCCGGTTTCTTAGGAAGTTTGACAGGGCCTGCCTTTACCAGCGCCATAACTCTGATGATACCCAAGGATAAATACTCCAGGGCCAGCGGCATGAGATCCTTCTCCAACTATGCATCCCAAATATTCGCGCCGGTACTGGGAGGCTTTTTAGTGCTTCAAATCGGCTTTAAGGGAGTGATGATTGTTGACATAGTAACTTTTCTGGCCTCCATCGGAGCCGTGGCTGCAGTAAGGATTCCGCAAATGAGAAGCAGGAAGGCTGAGAAGGAGAAGAATTTATCGGAGGATGTTAAACTCGGCTTCAGATATATATTAGAAAGAAGAGGATTATTCGAATTATTGATTATTTTCACTGCCGTTAATTTTCTTGCCGGCCTCACTTACTTTGGCATTTTGCCGGCAATGATACTTGCAAGAACCGGCGGAGATAAAATGGTACTGGCAGGTGTTCAGGCTGCCCTGGGTTTGGGAGGGGTAATAGGAAGTATAGTGATAAGTGTCTGGAAGGGCCCTAAAAAACAGATTAATATGATTCTGATTGCAACAGCCTTGTCTTTCCTGATTGGAGATACTTTCCTTGCTTCAAATGCCGGCAAATATGTCTGGTATGGAGCGGCTTTTGTGTCATCATTCTTTATTCCGATACTTGTTGCCGGGCAGACAACCATTTGGCAGTCCAAGGTTGAACCATCGGTACAGGGAAGAGTATTTTCAATTAAGGGCATATGTCAGGAGGGACTGGCGCCTCTTGGCTATATCATGGGAGGTTTCCTGGCAGATTATTTCTTTGAGCCTGTCATGTCTGGACATGGAACACTCAATAGGCTGTTTGGATGGTACGTGGGCACTGAAAATGGCTCCGGCATGGCATTTATGTTCCTGTGTTCGGGAGTAATAGGTACAGTGATATGCCTGAGCGGTTATTTATTAAAGTCTCTCAGGAAGGTGGAAAGTGACCTGCCGGATTTTGATGAGCAGCTTCCTGAAGCAGAGGAAGCATAAAAGTGGGCCAAGGGAGGCCCACTAAATATTTGTAACAGGGAATATAGTACTGCGGGTGGGGCCATAGCTTGTATAACACTTTTCAACCTTGACGGTTCTTAAGGCAGCTCTGAGGAAGTCCTCAACTCCGGATTTTATTCTTACTGAATTCAATATATATTCAATTTTATCATCAATCTGATCCAGGCAGGTTACAGCCAGGCTTGCACTGTAATTCAAGGCTCCCGAATTCTTTAAATCATTACTTATCTCTTTGGATAGGGAATCCAAATCAAGTAGGCCGAATCTCAAGGTACCCTGATATGGATTTGGTATATTAGTCAGGTCCTCAATCCGGGGATAGGGCTTTTCCGCCAATTCAGTGGGGAAGGGGCCGGCGCCGTGCCTGGTAAGATAGGCCCTGGTGGCATAGATTATCTCCGGGCTTTCCGCC
>JAUZPH010000340.1 GCA_030706065.1 Bacillota bacterium
CAGAAGATGATAATTGAAAGATGTAATTTTGCCGGAAAGCCTGTTATAACCGCTACACAGATGCTGGATTCAATGATGAGAAATCCAAGACCTACGAGGGCAGAGGCATCGGATATTGCAAATGCTATATTCGACGGTACGGACTGTATAATGCTGAGTGGTGAAACTGCCAATGGTAAATATCCGGTGGATTCGGTAAAGACCATGGCCAGAATAGCTGAAGCAGCAGAAAATCAGCTTAATTATGAGGCTGCCTTGAAAAAGAAGAGAAAGTCCCATATTCCAAATGTACCCAATGCCATTAGCCTGGCTACCTGCAATACTGCTATGGAGCTGAATGCATCAGCAATAATAACTGCAACTCAGAGCGGCCATTCTGCAAGGATTGTATCAAAATACAGGCCAGAATGCCCGATAATCGCGGTTACACCTTATGCGAATGTTGCAAGGAAGCTGGCTCTTAACTGGGGTGTATATCCTGTAGTAGCTGAAAGAGTCACTACAACTGATGATTTGATCAATAAATCCGCAGATATAGCTCTGGAAACAGGCCTGGTAAGGAAGGGAGACCTGGTAGTAATAGCTGCAGGTGTACCTATGAATTATGTAGGTTCCACAAATATGATGAAGGTTCATATTATAGGAGATATTCTGCTGCAGGGTAAGGGCGCCGGAGAGAGGCCCGGATCAGGAACCGTCAGTGTTGCAGCCAGTTCAATAGAAGCAGCGGAAAAGGTTGAAGAGGGCTCAATTCTTGTAGTGAGAGAACTGACAAAGGAGTACAAGGATATATTTGACAAGGTTGGAGGAATAATTGTTGAAGAAACGGTGCCTTCAGACCTGATTATAGAATGTATCGCAAGAGAAATTCCTGTTATAAGCGGAGCAGCCGGTGCTGTTGAGACACTGAAGACTGGAAGCTTTATAACTATGGATGTAGCAAGAGGAATAGTATTCAGCGGAAAGGCTAATATAATCTAAATGATTTAATGTTCAGAGTCAACCACCTGTAAAATGCAAGGGCAGCCCCTTTGCATTTTATTTTTTCATGTGAATATTTTTTGGTAAGAATGTCAAGAATAAAATAATGGGAAAATATTGGCAACTGATTCTTTAGCGATGTGTGGCTTTCTAAAGATGTGTGAGTTTAAACAATAACCAATTCACCGGATAAAATATCCAATCTTCACGGATTTTTATTGTTGCTCATTCAAAAGAAATTTTACATACCAGGTGATAAATTAAAATATAAACTCACATATCTATATAAAGAATTTATTAGTGTAAAACATAGTCACATGTCTGCAGCACCATATGGTGCTCTTTTTTTGCAAAAGAATAAATATTTAGATAATGTGGTCCATAATATGGCAGAAATGTTATAAAGGCATTATAATAGTATATATAGTATATCATGTGAAGATGTTGAAGACGGGATGGTGATGAAATGAGTATAAGGTTTGAGGAAATAAATGAATCAAACTGTGAGGAATGTGCAAGGTTGAAGGTAATGAATGGTCAGGAGAAGTATCTGCGGTCCAATGGTGCAGCTCTGGTGTATTGGAAGTTTTATCCTCATTGGAGTGCTCTGGCAATATACGAGGAGGATAATATGGTGGGCTTTCTCATGTATGGAGTTGATTATATGGATGATACCATGAACATAATCAGCTTTATGATAGATGAGAGGTATCAGGGCAGAGGTTACGGAAAGGCTGCTGTGGAAAAACTCATAGACCGTATGAAGGAAGAGGCTGCCGGAAGGCAAATCTGGGTTGGAGTACATCCACGAAATGTCGAAGCACAAAAGCTTTACTCAAAATTCGGCTTCAAAAGGAGTGATACATACACCTCGGAACACGATGAGATTTTTTTCGTCCTTGAGAATGGTGAAATTTCAGCTTGATTGTATAAACACCGTGCAGGTGCAGAGGCAGCAAACCTTTGTACCTGCACGGTTTATTTTATCTTCAAGCCTCGGATAATTCACGGACAAGGTCATCCATAAGTTCCTTTACGCTCACAATCTTATCAACCCTGTAGGCGTTGCTTCCGCAGAATATGAGGCCATTATCCAAGTCTCCCTGCACGGCATTTATCAGTGCTTTGCTTATACAGTAAGGAGTAGTGGCGGCGTTGCACTTTGTTATGCAGCGGTAACACTTGTTAACCTTGATGTTACCAAGAAAGGTCCTTTCCACAAAACTGTTTTTTATTGCACGTCCGGGCATGCCAACAGGACTCTTGACTATCACTATGTCTTCTTTTTTAGAGTTTATGTAGGCATTTTTATATGCAAGGCTTGCATCACACTCATGAGTTCCGACAAACCTTGTAGACATCTGAACTCCACTTGCTCCCAGCTTCAGCATATGAGCTATATCATAACCGGTGTATACACCTCCTGCCATAATTACAGGTATACTTTTATTGAATTTTTCTTCGTAGGTTTTTACTGTCTTAATGATTTGTATAATTTCCTGTTCAAATGTATATTTATCAATTGCAGCTATATCATTTTCCTTAAATCCAAGATGGCCGCCGGCTTCAGGGCCTTCAATGACAACGGCATCTGCAGTTACTCCATAATTTCTGTCCCAAACCTTCAATATTACCGAGGCAGCTTTGTTTGATGACACTATAGGTGCCAGCTTGACATCACTTCCCTTACACAGCTCCGGAAGATTTGTGGGAAGCCCCGCACCTGAAATTATGATCTGTGCGCCGCCTTCTATGGAAGCCTTCACCAGTGCAGGATAGTTTTCGAGGGCACACATGATATTGACTCCTACGATTCCCTCCGGTGCCTTTTCACGGGCAGCGGAAACATACCTTTTTAAAGCCCTGATATTGGCTGCCAGTGCATCCTTTTCAAAATCCGGCTCATTGAAACCAGGTTGAGCCGCAGAAATTATACCGATACCTCCGCAGGAAGCCACCGCTGAGGCAAGGTTTGACAAGGAAACGCCGATGCCCATACCCCCCTGAATTATAGGAACAGCTGCAGTTAAATTACCAATAACTAAAGGTTTAAATCTCATATTCAGTACCTCTTTCTCCATTTGTCAAATACTTTGATAATCAAAGTAATTTCTATTATATACTATTCTATTTCACAGAAAATGTCAATATAATTATATGTAGTTTCGGAAACTACTACTTGTACTAAAAATGTAGGAAAATGTAGCTTATTAGCTTAATCTATGAATAAAAACCAGATAAAACCACAAACTATAGATAATTTAGTAGAATCTTAAAAGTATATGGAGGAGATATAATGAATGGAAGATTATCCTGCAGTGCTGTAAACTGTGTTCATAACATGAGCGGGCTCTGCTCGGCGAACAGGATACTGGTAAACGGTATGAGTGCCCACTCCAGCAGTGGCACCCAATGTGAGACTTTTGCAGAAAAGGGATTGAAGAACGCCATAACCCATTTTACCAATATAAATATTTCCGGTGAGATAAGGCAGCTTATGGATAGGGATGGAATACACATGTATCCTGAGGTTGGCTGCAATGCTGTGAGCTGCAGGTATAACGACGACCGAAAGTGCCAGGCTGACGGACTTATGATAATGGGCGCCCATGCCGAGACGAGTGATGGAACCTACTGTGAAACCTTTGTCCTGTAAGCTTATAAAAATAAAAACACCTCAGAGAGGATGTTGTCGAATCCTTTCTGGGGAATTTTTATTTTTTCGTTGAATCTTCAGTGATTATTAGGTATAATACACATTCGAATGGAAGATTTTATAAGTGTAGATACGGAAATTTATTTCCATGACTTAAATTCCCGTACCTGGAGAAGAGGTATGATGATATGACAAATTTGAAGAAGAACATGGAAATGACAGTTGATATAATCTCCGAGGGCTATGAGGGTGAAGGCGTGGCAAAGCCTGAGGGCTTTCCTATATTTGTTCCGGGTGCACTGAAGGGAGAAAAGGTCAGAATAGTCATAATCAAGCTTGCTAAGAGCCACGGCTTCGGAAAGCTCATTGAGATACTCAAAGCCTCGCCCCACAGAAGGGAGCCTTCCTGTCCGATATATAAGCGGTGCGGAGGCTGTCAGCTTCAGCATGTAAGCTATGAGGAGCAGCTCAAGTTTAAAAAGAACAGGGTTACAGATTGTATTGAGAGGATAGGGAAAATAGATCATGCGGTGATCCATGATACCCTGGGAATGGAGAACCCATCAAGATACAGAAACAAGGTACAGCTGCCGGTGGGAACCGCTGCCGGCAATCCCATCATCGGTTTCTACGCTGCCAGGAGTCACGATATAATCGATCTGCAGCAGTGCGGAATACAGCATGAAGTTGGAGACAAGGTAGTTGAAATTACAAGGCGATGGATGAGCAAGTATGGTATAAGCGGTAATGACGAGGAAAAGGGTACCGGCACCGTAAGGCACATCATGGTACGGAAGGGTTTTAAGAGCGGAGAGGTTATGGTAGTGCTGGTGACAAATAGTCCTGAACTGCCTTATAGGGATGAATTCATCACGGCCATAACGGATAATGTTCCGGATATAAAAAGTATTGTGCAAAATATCAATTCGAAGAAAACAAATGTAGTATTGGGATTGGATAACGTAACCCTGTGGGGAAGCGATACAATTACAGACTATATCGGTGAATTCCGGTTTTATATATCTCCTCTCTCCTTCTTTCAGGTGAACCCGGTACAG
>JAUZPH010000341.1 GCA_030706065.1 Bacillota bacterium
GAATTTTAATGATGGAATAATCTCAACCCCGAGCACGCCATAACCATGTCATATTCATTACAGGCTTCTGTTACAATATTGTCTCTTATTGAACCGCCTGGCTGAACAATATATTTCACCCCGCTTTGAGCGGCCCTGTCAATATTGTCACGGAATGGGAAGAATGCATCCGAACCTAGTGAAACACCTTTTAGACTCAAAAGCCACTGCTTTTTCTCTTCTATGGATAACTGAACAGGTATTTCTTCAAAAATGTCCGGCCAATTTTCTTTTTCAATATCGGTTACATCATCTCTTAGAAATTGATCGATGACATTGTCAATATCAGGACGTTTTACACCTTCCTTAAAGCGAAGGTTAAGTACTGCAGGATGCTGCCTTAAATACCATATATCGGCCTTTGTACCGGCTAGCCTTGTACAGTGAATGCGGGACTGCTGGCCGGCGCCGCAGCCGATAACCTGCCCGTCAAAGGTATAACATACGGAATTTGATTGAGTATATTTAAGTGTAATCATAGCTATAACTAAATCTCTTTTTGCCTCTTCGGGAATTTCCTTATTTTCCGTTACTACATTATTAAACATATCAAACCCCGGGATAACATTATTCCTGTTTTGCTCAAAGGTTATACCGTAGACCTCTCTTCTTTCAAGGCTTTCCGGTTCATAGGAGGGATCCATTTCAATTATGCAATAGCTGCCCTTCTTCTTTTTCTTCAGAAGCTCCAATGCTCCACCGGTATATCCTGGAGCAATTATTCCGTCTGAGACTGAGCGGCTTAAAATTGTCGCCGTAGGTAAGTCCACAATATCACTTATGGCAGCCCAATCCCCATAGGAGGACATTCTGTCGGCACCTCTGGCTCTTGCATATGCAGCGGCCACAGGAGACAGTTCTATATCCTCTACAGCATAGGATTTTTTTAATGCATCGCTTAAAGGGACTCCAATGGCAGCACCTGCCGGGCTGACATGCTTGAAAGAAGCAGCCGCCGGCAGGTTCAATGCTTCCTTTAATTCTTTAACCAGCTGCCAGGAATTAAGAGCATCCAAAAAATTGATGTATCCTGGGGTGCCGTTTAATATTTTAAATGGCATCTCTCCCTGTTTTGAATAGATTCTTGCCGGTTTTTGATGGGGATTACACCCATACTTCAGAACAAACTCCTTCATTTTTATACCTCCGCAATATTATTTAAAAACAAAAAAAACCTGGATAAACATTGTTTACCCAGGCGGTCGATATTCTCTGCAATCATGCTCCCTATGGTTAATTCCATTTCCGCCAGTTGCATGATTACTTTTATTTGTTTTACCATATTATATCACATATACAGTACTATATAAACACATTAGTTTACTATATTTTTACGGAGCAGCTACTTTTTGAATACTGTTGTAACCTTAAAGAGGTCTCCGTCTATATCTATCTTCATATATCCGCCCTGCAGCTCAACAATACTCTTTGCAATGGAAAGCCCCAATCCGGATCCTTCCGTGCTTCTGGCCTTGTCACCTCTTTTAAACCTTTCGAAGATCTCATCGACGTCAAAGTCCATTTCGTAGGAAGCCATGTTTTTTATAGTAACCTCAACAGAATTCTCTTTCTCTTTAAGGTCAATATAGACTCTGGACCCGGGCTGGGAATACTTCAATGCGTTTCCTATCAAATTTTCAAAAACTCTCCAGGTCCGCTTGCCGTCAAGATTAAGGTATACCTCGTAAGCAGGAATATTTGTCCTGAAGATAAGGGAGGATTTGCTTATCTTCTGATCAAACTCTCCAAGAGCCTGCCTGAGGAGAGATGCAATATCCACCTTTTCAATAACCAGTTCAATGGAGCCGCTGGAAACCTTGGAAGCCTCAAAAAGATCCTCTATGAGCACCTTTAGCCTTTGGGATTTCTGCTCCAGTACCTCAATGTATTTTTTACTCTCCTCTTCTGAAAGTCCGCCTTTTTTCAGGAGACTTACATAGCTGACAATACTGGTCAGCGGTGTTTTAAGGTCATGGGATACATTGGTTATCAGCTCGGTTTTAAGCCTCTCACTCCTTACCTGGCTCTCAACGGAGCTCTTAAAGCTGTCTTTCATATTGTTTATATTTTTAGCTGCATTTATATAATCGGTGTCTCCGTTTTCCTTCATAACATAGTCCAGGTTTCCGGAAGCTATAGCGTCGGTACCCTTAATTATTCTGCCCAGAGCTACAGCTCTTCTGAGAATACGTATAGGTACAAGTACTAAATACAGAACTGCATATATCAATGATACGAGAAACATTACCTCATGGCTATTCCTTGTTAATGCTATGAATCCAACGGCAGTAAACATTCCAAACAAGACAGTAGATAGGAACAGAGATATTTCTCTGAGCAGCGTTCCTCTATTATTAAGGCTCTCTCTCAGAAGCATTCCAATCTCATATAATGTGCTTCTCTGTAACTGGACTGCAAATTCCGCTTTATTCTGTATGAGTCTCAGTGCAGAACCAATGCTCAGCTTGAGATAATAAGCATAAATTGCTGCCACCGAAAGCTTTATAAAGTGGCTGATACTTATTGGTGCATAGAAAAAGTAAACTTCGGATAAATAGGCCATCATGATGAAGGCAGAAACCAGGAATATAAGCGCCCTTAAATCCAGAGGTATTTTCCTATATAAGCCTGTTCCCCAGCTCTGTCCCTTGAACTTTAATTTTAGCAAAATCAATAGAACTGCACCTATAATGAGTGATGCAGCACAAATAACTTCTTCCTTTTCAACCCTCTCTCTTATGGAGTTATAATATTTGTAATTTTGCTCCATCTGGCTGAAGCCGCTTTCAGGTTTTACGAATATGAAGCTGGCATCATAATCATTGCTTCTAAACCATGCATTCACATCATATAAGTATACGCCGGTATCGCTGCCCATGTCCCTGGGGAACTTGTCAACATAGACAGCTTCCTTCTTTACATAATCATCAAGGTTATCGGAGCCTTCAATATTGGTATAAACCTCCCTTGTTTTATTATCCTTTATATAGTATCTCAGTGCCTTCTCCGAAGCCACTGCCGCCACGATTTCGCTGTATCTCCCTTCATTTTTCAGCAGATAGTCCTTCAGCTGGCTCTCATTGGCACCTGCAAGTTTCCTTTTTATTTCATTCAGCTTTTCCACTTCGGATTTCTGTGAATAGTCCTTAAACTCGGTTATTAACGGAAGTACCTTCTGAAAGTAATTCTTTAAATCCGCCTTATAGGAATAGCTTTTAAAGTAACTGTAATTTTCAAGGTTATCTTTGTTATTTATGATATCAAAGGCAGACAGCATAGTTATTCCAAGAGTGTATATCGCTATTGTAAAAATCAGTGCATATAGATATTTATTTTTCAATCTTGTAGCCAATACCCCACACCACCTTAAGATATTCCGGCTCCTTTGGGTTTATCTCAATCTTTTCTCTTATTCTTCTTATATGGACGGATACGGTGTTTTCGCCATTATACAAAGGCTCATTCCAAACCCTTTTATATATCTCGGCAATGGAAAATACTCTTCCCTTGTTCTCCATGAGAAGCTCAAGAAGCTTGTATTCCGTAGACGTTAGGCTTATCTCTTCTCCATTTACTTTCACGGTCTTGGTGTTTTTATCCAAAGTGAGGCCTCTTATGCTTATTTCATTTTCATTCTTATAGTATCCAAAGTTTGTGTACCTTCTAAGCTGGGATTTGACCCTGGCAACGAGCTCCAGGGGGTTATAGGGCTTTGTTATATAATCGTCCGCCCCAATATTGAGCCCCAGTATCTTATCCGTATCTTCCGATTTGGCTGAAAGCATTATAATCGGTATGTTTTTACTCTCCCTTATCTTGAAAGTTGCCTTGATACCATCCATTACCGGCATCATTATATCCATTATGATGAGATGAATCTCTTCCTTTTCCAGAATCTTCAGAGCCTGAAGCCCGTCACCGGCTCCAATTACCCTTATCCCCTCATTTTTCAAATATATCTCTATTGACTCTCTTATCTCGTTGTCATCATCAACTACCAGCACATTATAATCCATCCTCGTTCACCCCTTCTATACCATTATAACACTTTTTTCCGTGTTATTCAGGCCTCATAAAGAAGCTGAAGGCGTCCTTGGTTATTCCTTTTACTGTATCCTTGTTTTTAATATTCCTGATATGATAAATCTGATTGTCATAATCCTTTGCCTGATTGTCACAAATGTAGGCATAATCATAGCCGCCCTCCTTTACCCACTTCATGAATACATAGGCGTGAGAAGGCACTCCCTCCTTGTTTCCCTTTTCATCAGTGGTAAATACTATGTCACCGGGCTGCAGGTCTCTATAGTCGGTATTCTTGCTGAAGCCTTTCTCCTGCAGTACAGAAATAATCTGAGAGGTATTGCCGGTACCCTTGGGAACATTTACCCCGTTTCTTCTTAACGCTTCCGATAAAAAATAAACACAGGCATTTGAGGATGATTTGTTATTCAATTCAATTGCAGTCTTAAAGACCTTCTCCCGGTTGCTCTCGGCCTCCAAATAGGAATATACCCTTCTATTCAGGCTGACGGCTGCATCTGCGCTTTTAAAGGGAATTCCATCGATAATCAAAAAGGCCAAGGCAATCACAACTGCTGTAAGCATTATCAGTTTTAAACGTCTCATAAAATATCCCACCCTTATTCACTCTA
>JAUZPH010000342.1 GCA_030706065.1 Bacillota bacterium
ACTTATGATGTTATTTGGTTTGCACTTTCGATAATACTTACTTTATCGGAACAAAGGAATGTGGAGGTCATAGGAGTAATGTTTCAGCAGGATATTTTTTAGATTATTCATCCGTTAATCCCGCTCCCGATTCATTTGCAACCTTTTCCTCTGCAAGTATTTTATCGAGTGCCGGAGTACTTTCGGCACCTTTAGCCCTATACCCTGCCAATAAATTATTGGTTACATTCGCATTATCTATAGCTTTAACCCCTGTTGTATCAGTTTTAGTTTGCGACTGACTATCTGATTTTGAATTGGAATATACGAGCTGGAAAGCTGCCTGGAGGCACTGGAGCTGAAATCATTTATTCTGATGGTAAAAAAGAAAATATAATGTTCCCAGGCGGCAACTTCATGTCCCGTGATGGTAAATTCTATAAAGTTGATAAGGATATATTTAATCATTTGAAGGATATTTATAATTAAATTTAAGGAAGCTTAAGTTAAAAATCTCCCCTGCCTATCCTTTCAGCCTCTATTTTGACTTTTACGTCAACTTTTGAATCCGATACAACCTCATCCCAATCAGTTCCTGAATGTCGTCCGTATTTTGCTGCTGCATAGCTTCCAAGCTGAAGTGCATCTATTCCGTAGACATGCTGCAGCTTGTGTATGACCCTCCTGCACTCTCTCTCTACTTCTTCCACCAGCTCTTTTTCCGATTGCTTTTTCACTGCAGCACTGTTTGCCAGTCCGGGATAGAGTTCATTGAATACCAGGTTCCCGCTGCAGCTTATTTCAATAGTGAAGCGGTATTTACCGTCTTCCCCTCTACTGCACTTGATTTTTCTCTTTGACATTGCGTTTAAGTTCAGATATTCAATTGAATTCTTCTCCTGAGTTATAACCCCTGTGGCCTTACTCTCTCTCATCATATTAAGATATTTGACATCGCTTATACCTAACTTGTCAACCATCTTGTAATTCTTGAATATTGCAAGGCCGGTCACCTCGAAGTTATTTTCCCTGAGTTCTACATAGGGCATAAGGAGGCACTTTCCTTCTGTTGTAGATAACCTGTATATATCCATAAGGTCATACCGCCTCATAAAGAAATTATAGTTGTTCAAATTTCTTGAGATTCCCTCCAGCATGTCAGCGGCACTTGGAAAACCTTTGACCTCATGTCTCAGCGCATCTTCTGCCCTGCCGTTGAATACCATGACAAAGCCGTTATCATTTACACTTGAATTATTAAACAGGCTGTCAACTATGTTTCTGATGCCATGAATTGCCACTTCATCACTGAAGACATATACCTTCTCAAAGCCCAGGGTGAATTTGCTGCTGGACTTCAGCTGCCTGTTCTGCCGGGTTTCACCGATGGTGGTGGCCATCCCGGTAACCACTGTGCTAGAAACCCTGTCACCATCGAAGGTATAGACACTGACAGGAATACGGTACATGAAGGTTTCCTTACTCATCTTGTCAATATCATATCCTATACCTGAGGCTACATAGTTTTCCTCGATGGGTTGAGCATTAACCCCCGCAGCAAAGATCGTAACCGTAACAATTATCCCTAATAATTTAACATGGCTGTTTCCCTTTATTTTCATTGCCTTTTCCCCGCTTCAAGTACGTTATTGTAATTATGAGCAAAATATAACTGATATTGAATATCAATGTGGGAGGAGTTGCCTGCTTTAAGAATGCCCTTCTAAACACCTCATCCTTATATTGATAGGAAATTACCAGAGCTGCCAGAAAGATCAGCAGATAGATGATCTTCTTCGGTACTTTTCTGTAAACATCCTGAAATATTAATGCAGTTCCATAAAAAGAATTTGCTATGGTCTTGAAGACTATGATGCTCCACAGCACCAGGAACAAAAAGCGGAAATTGCTTATTACAGGTATCTGAACAGCTTTTGCTACTACCGGTACAGGCCAAATGTATCTTGGCAGTAAATCCGTTCCGATAAAATATATTGAGATGAAAGTAAACCATACATAAATAAGTATCATTACAAATACAGCTTTAAAAGCGGCAGGAATCGCCTTTTTCCGCTCAGTGACACAAGGATAAATTAGAAATAATATTTCAATTCCCATATAAGAAGACAGAGATTCCATGGTACCTTTAAATATATCTGCAAATCCCCTGCCTAATACAGGAAGAAGGTTTCTATAATCTCCGCCTTTAAAACCAAAGATCAAAATTCCTGATAGAACGATGGTCAGAATGTAAACCAACTCATTGATTCTTCCTAATATTCTCAAATCCCTGTAGGCCGCATAAGCTCCTGTAAACAGTATTGCTGAAAGCAGCTTGTATGCAGCCATGAAATTCATAATAGAAACTACAAACAGGTTCGTTAACCCCTGAGTTACCGTTGTAACCTGCAGAAGAAAACCTGCACCAAAAGCCATATTTAAGATTGTTCCGATAAAATTGCCCAGGTACTCTCTGCTGAGTTCCAGTATATTTTTATCCGGAAAGTGCAAAATAAAGTACATTCCAAGAAAACAAAGCAGCAGCGGATATATTCCTCCAAGAGCCGCTGATATCCAGGCATCCTGGCCACTGGTGGCCGCCAGGGCACTGGGAAGCCTCAATGCACCGATTCCCAGCATTGTGCCAATAAGAATATAACAAAATTGTTTTGAAGTGATATCATTGTTTCCCACCCTCTTCATCGGTTTTCCTCCTGAACTCTTTTCCAAAATCAGTCTGTCTTACCGGGTCCTTGTTAGGGATTAGATTGGGTCTCCGGTTCATTTTCCAAATTGGTGACCTCACTATAAAGTCCTTCATATCGCTGACCCCCGGTATCTTAAAATAGGGGACCCCGAAGCTGTCAATAGAAAACAATTGAACAAATATTAAAAAGGTACCTACGGAAATTCCGATGAGCCCAAGGAAATTTGCCAGTACCAGCATTATCAATTTCAGAATTCTTATGGAAAGCGCCATGTTGTAATATGGTATTACAAAGGTGGCAATAGTTGTTACACCTACAATAAGAAGTGTAGTAGAGCTTACAAGCTTTGCCTCCAGGGCAGCATTGCCAATGATAAAGCCTCCTACAACGCTTAGGGTCTGGGCTATCTTTGAAGGGAGCCTGAGGCCGCCTTCCCTTAGAAGCTCCACCACAAATATCATGGACATTATTTCGAGGAAAGGGGTAAGTGCTATTTCCCGCCGTGTCCGCACGATAGGTATAACAAATTTAATGGGTATAAGCTCCGGATTGAACTTGGTAAGGGTTAAATATATTGCCGGGAGATATATCACCGTTAACACAGCCATAAACCTCAGAACTCTGACTATATTTGCTATTGCCGTTCTCTGATAATAATCCTCCACGGTTTGAAAAAACTCCGTCAGCATGGTTGGAACACAGATTACAAAGGGAGTACCGTCCAAAATTATGGCTATTCTACCTTCAAGCAAATGGGCTGCGATGACATCGGGTCTCTCTGATCCGAAGGTCTGTGGAAATATGCTGCCGGGATGCTGCTCTATGTACTGCTCAACTTCTCCTGTAGCAAGTACTGCATCAACATCAATGAGCTTTAGCCTCTCTTTTACAGTATTCAGTATTTCCTTATCTGCAATGTCTTTAATATAGACTACCGCAAGGTCAGTTTGAGTTCTCCTGCCTATTTCCATCAATTCAACTGTAAGGTTCCTGTCTTTCAGCTTTCTCTTCAGAAGCGAAATATTGGTTTCTATATTCTCAATGAATCCGTCTCTTCCGCCCCGGACTGCTATTTCATTCAATGGCTCAGAAATTGCCCTTGCAAGCCCTGCAGTGGTATCAAGAACGATGAATTCCGGTATGTTATCCATTATAAGTACTGTCTTGCCCCTTTTTATAAAGAAATACGCCTTGCTTATGTCAATTTCTACAAGGGTATTGCTCATTGCTATATATCTTTTGGTGAGAAATTCTGCAGCATTTTTTTCAGCACTCAAATCCTCTTTGACAAACTGCATCAAAGGTGTAAGTATATCCCTGTCTATTATATTTTTTTCAATCATACCATCCAGATAAATTAGAGCTGCATTCATACCGCATCCGGTCCCTATAACAAATTCCCTTACCACCGGGGATGCACTGGGTATTTCCCCTAATATCTGGCTTATTCTACCTTGAAGTTTCAATTCACTCATAGCTGATACCACCAGTTTAAGATAATATTTATGCTTATTATAGAATTTGAGATTTTTTCAATTATTATTCAATAATGACTTATATATATAATGGTGGAAGTCTGCAGAACAGAAACCCGGCATCTGTGGTGACAGCTTCAATTGAGAAAATAAAAAAGGAGTAGGTATTTAATGAAGAAGGGAAAAAAGAGGTTTCTGAAAAGCTTAATTGTCATGCTGGTTGCATCCATGGTGTTCACAAGTTTTCTTACTTTGCCGTCTCATACCTCTACGGCCGGAGACAGTACAAAGGCTGCAGTTAAGCAAGTTGCACCAAAAGTGCTGTCCGTTGGGGAATCCTATACTGTGGAACTCCCCAATAACCAGGCAGGCGCCAGTTATCAATGGAGAAGCAGTGACAATGCAGTGGCTTCAGCAAATGGAACAGGACTTGTTAAAGCAATAGGACCAGGGGCTGCAACAATTACCTGTATAATAACCAAAAACAAAAAAGTAAGTACCTGTACTGC
>JAUZPH010000343.1 GCA_030706065.1 Bacillota bacterium
AACAATTTCCAGGGAAGAATAATCTATTTCTTTCTTATCCTTATCTTGCATGAAAATTCCTCTCTCAGGATCATAGATTGCTTCCAGGGCTTCAAAAGTCTTATCACCTTCATCCTTGAACTTGATGACGGATAAATTCTTATAGGCGCAGTTCATATTGATGAAGAGCATGCACATATTCTCAATCTTCACTGAATCACCAGAGCTCTCTTCATGGTATTTATCAATCAGGAGGTCACATAAATCCATAAGCAGGTATTTGGCATTCCCGTTTTTGTTCAAATCGTAAAATATATTGATGGCAAAGCAGACCTTGTTGATTTCCTCCAGGGATAAGTCATATAGTTCGGTTTTATAATCCAGAAACATCTTTAAAATATCCAGAGAAAAGCTCTTATAGGCTTCGGCGTCATTGTTGTCTGGGAGCATGGAGGCTTTGTAGTAGGCGGCCATAAGCAGAGCCTGATCTGAAAATTTAAATTTCCTTTCCTTGTCTTCCAATTTGATTTCCTTTGAGACGTCTTCGGAGGAGTCCTTTTTATCTACGAATACCCCTTCTGTATTTCTTAAATTTGAGGAGAAGAAATCCAACTGTTTTACAGCAAGCTGTGAATATAATCTGCCCAGAGCAAAGAGGCTGCTGTTAATATCCTTAAATTTGTTATAGTAGTCGCTGGCCTCCATCATGGTAAGGGCCATATAGGCATTTGCGCTCACAGGTATCTCCTTTTTAAAGGTATCGCCGTCCCAGGTGCAGGAGTCTTTATCCAGTGATAATTTGGGATTTGCTTTCTTATAAATGCATAAAAGTGGAGAAATCTTCTTAAATATGTTAATATCAAAGTTGGGTATGTTTTTAAGTTTAATCTGGTGTATAGAGGTAGTTATGCCGCATCTTGAATTTAATACAATATGCTTGAAGGACTCTCTCGAAAAGAAAAGCAGCTGTTTTTCTATATTATCTTCACTGAGAGTGTTTATCCTTAGGAAGGGGCCAATATATTTCAAGTTATCCACCACCATAAAATAATCCTTATATAAATAATATGAAATATATAGTGAAATAGTGCCAACTTATACTAAAAAATTGGGGTGATAGACAGTGAAATCCGGTAAGCTTAATTGGGATGATCTTAAAAATATAATTGAAGGAAATACAGGAGTTATAAGGCCGGAGGTAGTGGTTCACAGCGGCGTAGGGGAAGATTGTGCCGTTATTAACTTTGGAGAATATGACTGCGTACTTTCAACGGATCCAATCACTGGGGCCGGTGAAAATATGGGCAGACTGGCCGTAAATATAAACTGCAATGATGTGGCCTCCAGCGGAGTGGAGCCTCTCGGAATAATGGTAACGATTCTAGCTCCGGAGGGAACTCTTGTGGAGGAAATAAAGGATTTAATGAGGGAAATAGGTGAAGAAAGCAGGAGGCTTGGTATAGAGATTTTAGGAGGCCACACCGAAGTTACCTCTGCCGTAAACAGGATGATAGTATCCTGTACCGTAATAGGAATGGGCAGGAAGGGAAAAGTGGTGGCAACAGGGGGAGCCAGGGACGGTGATGACATAATAGTCACAAAGTATCTGGCACTGGAGGGCACATCCATCATAGTAAATGATATGGAAGATAAAGTGAGAGATGTACTTTCAACAGAGGAGCTGGAGGAGGCAAGAGGCTTTGTAAATATGCTGAGCGTTGTGGCTGAAGGCAGGATTGCCGGAGAATACGGCGTCAATTCCATGCATGACATAACCGAAGGAGGTGTCCTTGGGGCACTTTGGGAGGTGGCTGAAGCCTCGGGAACAGGTTTCGAGGTCATGTATGAAAAAATGCCCATCAGGCCTGCTGCCTTGAAGGTATGTGAACATCTGAATATTGATCCTCTCAAATTTATATCCTCCGGAAGTATGCTTATAACAGCGCCAAAAGGTGAAGAACTGGTTACTCTGCTGAAGAAAGCGGGAATAAATGCTGCGGTTATAGGTAAGATTACTGAAGGTAGAGGCATAATGATAAAGGATGGTATTGAGATGGAGATAGAACCTCCTCAGAGGGATGAATTATTTAATATTTAGCCGGAACTGTGGTATTATAAAGTAAGTACAATGTTACATATGATGGACTGTATTATAAGAAAGACAATCAATTTAGAGACGTAATGGCGAGTAATCGTTATTTGGTTTAGTGGAAGGACGGAGATTCAAATGAGACATGACGGTAGAAAAAATGATGCATTAAGGAATATAAAGGTAACCCGGAATTATACAAAATATGCAGAAGGTTCTGTTTTGATGGAATTTGGAGATACAAAGGTATTATGTACTGCTTCAATAGAAGATAAGGTACCGCCATTTTTAAAGGGAGCCGGAGAAGGATGGATAACCTGCGAATATAATATGCTTCCGCGGTCCACCCAGACAAGAAAGCCCAGAGATATTTCCAAGCTAAAAGTGGATGGGCGAACGATGGAGATACAAAGGCTTATTGGCAGGTCTCTGAGATCCGTAGTGAACCTGAAGGCCCTGGGAGAGAGAACTATATGGATAGATTGCGATGTAATTCAGGCAGACGGGGGAACCAGGACGACATCAATAAACGGGGCATTTATTGCCCTGGTAGATGCTGTGAATAAGATTCACAAGGAGTCTCCCTTCACTTCATACCCTATAAGAAATTTTGTAAGCGCCATAAGTGTCGGTATTGTAGGAGAAGAAAAGCTGCTGGACCTCTGCTATGGGGAAGATTCTAAAGCAGCGGTTGACATGAATATTGTCATGACAGACGAGGGACAGTTTATTGAAATTCAGGGAACAGGAGAGGAAAAGCCCTTTTCAAGAGCTGATTTAAATGACCTCCTGGCACTGGCGGAAAAGGGAATAAAGAATATTCTTCAAATACAAAAAAATACACTGAAGATGGATTCCTTATGGATTGGAACGGGGGAATAGACGTGAAAAGACTTTTGGTGGCAAGCAATAATAAACACAAGATAGAAGAGATAAAGCATATTCTTGAAGATATTAATATAGAGGTAATTGGACTGAAAGAGGCGGGAATAGATACAGACGTAGAGGAAACAGGAACTACCTTTATGGAAAATGCATATATTAAAGCCAAAGCCATATATGATATGCTGGAGGCTAAACAGGATTATCTGGTGTTGTCGGACGATTCCGGACTTTCGGTAGATGTACTGGATGGTGCCCCCGGTGTTTATTCAGCCAGATTTGCAGGAGAACACGGGAATGATAAAAAGAACAATGAAAAGCTGCTTTCACTGCTGAAGGAACTTCCTTTCCAGGCGAGAAAAGCCCGTTTTATGTGCGCCATAGTTCTCATAGGGCGTGAGGAGAAAGTATTAAAGGTCCAGGGGGAAGTAGAAGGATATATAGCCGATAAGGAATACGGCAGGGATGGCTTTGGGTATGACCCTCTTTTCTATGTTGAAGAGTATGGAAAGACCTTTGCAGAGTTGACCCGGTCGGAGAAGAACTCCATCAGCCATAGAGGAAGGGCACTGGAGAAGGTGAAGGAACGAATCAGAGATTTTATCTAAAGCTTTGAGGGAGGAGAAAAGGTGCTTATAGCTGTTGTAAGTGATACGCACAGGGACACCTATGCTGTCAGCAATGTACTGAAGAGGATTGAAAAAGCAGATATATTGATTCATTTAGGGGATAATGTCAGGGATGCGGTGGAAATTTCACAGAAATTCAAAGGACGGACTATTAATGTCCGGGGAAACTGTGATTATTCTCCCAGTGTTCCTGCAGATATATTAGAAGAAATTGCGGGGAAAAAGATTCTGATAACCCACGGCCACAACTATGATGTGAAGCATGGCCTTTCAAGACTGAAACAGAAGGCTGAGTTTGAAGGCGCAGATATAGCTCTGTATGGGCATACCCACGTATCAAGCATAGTTTATGAAGGGGGTATATGGTATATAAATCCCGGCAGTGCATGGGAAGGAAGAGACGGAGCAGAGAGCATGGCAATGATTGAAATAATTGACGGAAAGATAAATCCATGGCTCGTTATTGTGTGAAAATATTGAATTTTGCGAGTTGAAAAATCGCTAAAAAAATAAAAAAATAAGTATTGACGAATAGGACTATATCGTGTAGAATAATCTATGTCGCCGGGAAAGCCGGTGCGATAACCGGTTAGTAACCGGGCAGTTTCGGGGTGTAGCGCAGCTGGGAGCGCGCGTGGTTTGGGACCATGAGGTCGCAGGTTCGATCCCTGTCACCCCGACCATTTTAACCTGCGGGTGTAGCTCAACGGTAGAGTTCCAGCCTTCCAAGCTGGCTGCGAGGGTTCGATTCCCTTCACCCGCTCCATAATATGCGCCTTTAGCTCAGTTGGATAGAGCAACGCCCTTCTAAGGCGTGGGTCGGGGGTTCGAATCCCTCAAGACGCACTTGTGCATCATTAGCTCAGTTGGTAGAGCACCTGACTCTTAATCAGGGTGTCCTGGGTTCGAATCCCTGATGATGCACCATTTTTAATAAATATATATCGGGGTGTAGCGCAGCTGGGAGCGCGCGTGGTTTGGGACCATGAGGTCGCAGGTTCGATCCCTGTCACCCCGACCATTTTAACCTGCGGGTGTAGCTCAACGGTAGAGTTCCAGCCTTCCAAGCTGGCT
>JAUZPH010000344.1 GCA_030706065.1 Bacillota bacterium
AGTTCGTTGCTCCTTCTGTCGGTCTCTGTTATTCTCATTCCCGGAGTTCCGGATAATACACTGTTATATTCACTTTCGATTCCCGCCAGCCCGTCACCGTCGGAGTTGGTTGTGCCTATGACATGAGCCAGAAAGTTGTTTTCCGGATAATATCTCTGAGTGTCAGGTGATACCAGAACTCCATCAATCTTGAGATCCCTTACCTTGTCTGCCTGTTCTTTTTCTATTCTCCTGGCCAGAGTTCCCGAACCTCTATCCTTTCCACTGGGCAGGGTCTTTTTAAGTTCTTCCAGCACCTTGCTCTTGTCGATTCCTATTGCATCAGCCAGCTTCGGTGCAATATCTTCGAAGGTTATATTTTTCTTTCTTACATATGACCTAATAGTGTTCATGTCCAGATCTACCCTGTATACATTGGCACTTATCGCCAGGTCCTTTAAGCTCGTATCATATATATTACCGCGTCTTGCAGCAATCTTAACTTCGCTTGTCCACTGTTCAATAGCCAGAGCTTTCAGCTTGTCGGATTGTACAATCATCAAAAAAACTAATCTTAAGATTAATGAAAAAAATAAAACGGAAAGAACACCCATAGCTATAAGCATTCTTCGTTTTATTATCACTCTATCCCTATAGTTTTTTATACTCACCACTCCTACCCCCGCTAAAATAATAGGCCTTTAATCTTCGCCACCACTTCTTCAGCAAAACTCTTTTTATCCTCACGAGGTACTTCTGCAAAATTATTTTTACTGAAATCTACGTATATCTCCTTTCCCCTTTCCGGGATTACCATCTGCAGTTTATTATCCGCAGCTTCTTTTATGCTTGTTAATCCATTAAGCTTTACGAGCTGTATTCTCATATCTTCATTGGATTTACCGATTTCACTTATCTCTTTGTTTATCACTGTAATCTTCTGCTGCCTGTCATACAGCTTTGATTCGTTAAACATGAGTGCGAAACCGAAGGCAAAAACCACTGCAATAGTCTTTAGGACTCTTCTCTTCCTTGTATTCTTATTATGTTTCAGCCTGTTGGATCTTTCGATTTGAGATTTTCTTAAGAGTTCATAGTCCTCTTTCCTTATTGGACCTCTTTCCTGTCTTTCAGGTACTGCTGCAACACTTCCTTTTATGTACTGCTGATTTTTATCCATTACCAATTTATTCACCCCACCCGTAAAATATAACTACCTGAAACTTTAACTTTCTATATCACTTCTGCAACACGAAGCTTGGCACTTCTGCTCCTTGGATTATTCTCTATCTCCTCTTCAGAAGGGTCTATAGGTTTTTTAGTAATAATCTTTATTAAAGGCTTTTTCCCACATTGGCATAACGGAAAATCACTGGGACAAGTGCATGGATTTTCCAAAGCCTTGTATTTTGTCTTTATTATTCTATCCTCGAGAGAATGAAAGGTGATTATGGCTATTCTCCCCTTTGGGTTCATTACCTCTACAGCATCTTCAATAAACTTTCCCAATATTTCAAGTTCCTTGTTTACCTCGATTCTTATTGCCTGGAAGGTTCTTTTTGCAGGATGAGGCCCCTCTCTCCTTGCCTTTGCAGGTATGGCAGCCTTTATTCGATCCACCAGCTCAAAGGTAGTTTCTATATTTTTTTCACGTCGACCTTCAGCTATAAAGGAAGCAATCCTTCTCGCAAACTTTTCCTCGCCGTAGTCCCTTATTACTTTTTCAAGGGCAGCCTCGCTGTAGGTGTTAACAACCTCGTAGGCGGATATCCTCTCATCTCTGTTCATCCTCATATCAAGAGGAGCATCATTCATATAGCTGAAGCCCCTTTCTGCATTATCCAGCTGATAGGAGGACACACCAAGGTCCGCAAGTATCCCATCGATTCCATCGATGTTCAAATCCTGTAAAATGCGCTTTATATTTTTAAAATTATCATTCACATATGTAACATTTTCATATTCCTTCAACCTGTTTTTTGCAGCATTTATGGCATCCATATCCTGATCAATGCCGATAAGCCTTCCCTTCGGAGATAACCTTTTCAAAATCAGGCTTGAATGGCCTCCTCCTCCAAGGGTACAATCTACATAAATCCCGTCTTCTTTTATATTCAATCCCTGCATACATTCTTCCGCTAAAATACTTATGTGTTTAAACTCCATTGCTCTCTCCTCTTATATGCCAAGTTCGCTCATTTTTTCGGCTATTCCATCCAAATCGATGCTGGAACTATTATATTCATCCCATTTAGCCTTGCTCCATATTTCAATTCTTGTAGAAACACCTATACTTACTATTTCCTTTTCTATACCCGCATATTCCATCAAATTTTGCGGAATAAGTGCTCTACCCTGCTTATCTACTTCTATTTCATTGGCTCCTGAAAAGAAAAATCTTACAAAAGCCCTTGCATCCTTACTTGTAAGTGGAAGACTCTTGAGTTTGTCCTCCATTATTTTCCACTCAGCGGCAGTATAAGCATAGAGACAGCCATCCAAACCTTTTGTAAGCACAAAGCTGTCGCCCAGCGCCTCCCTGAACTTGGACGGGATAATCATTCTATTCTTGTTGTCTATGGCATGTTGATATTCACCTATAAACATAATCCACCCGAACTCTTATCCTTTCACTCCACTTATTATGAAATCTGCTCCACTTTGCTCCACTTTTAACCACTTAACACTATTATTCTATAAAAAAATAAAAAACCCTTCTTTTTTACGAAGGGTTTTAAAAAAATTATAAAAAATTTTCAAATCATTCTACAACTGAAATTACCCAGCGCTCCTCTGAATCCAAAAATGTTAGTCGATCTAGTATTTGGCTCTCTTTCACCGATTTCAGAGAATCATAATAATCAAAGGGATTGATACCCCTTATGAAATAATCATTTATGAAGTTTCCGAGTCCCTCTATATTGTTGAACCTGGATATAAAGGAACCGGTTAATGTTTTCTTTACTCTGTTGAAATCCTCGCTCTTTAACACAGTGTTTCCCTCTGAGATATAATTTCTTATTTCCTCCATCACCTTTTGAGGATTTCTGCTTTCACCGCCGATTATGAGATGACAGTAGTCCTTCTCCAGAGTATAGTCATAGGAAAAGCTTTCATTAATAAGTCCGCTGTCATAAAGCTTTTCATACAGAGAGGAGCTCCTGCTGAAGAGCATTCTGCAGAGAATATCCATTTCAAGCTTTCTTTTAATCCAATTGGTTTTGTCTACACCCTCCGGATTATCCTTAAAGCCTATAATGAAATTGGGTATGCTGAGGCCCATCTTTTTACTTATGGATTTGCTTTGCACTTTGCCTTCCTCACTGTAGCTCCTAACTTTAAAGTCTGCCTTATTTCTGTCTCCCGGAACATTTTCCTCAAGTATTTTCCCTATTTCTTCTACACTTACATCTCCAACTATGCTTATCACCATGTTCTCGGGTACGTAGAAGGTATTATAGCACTCGTAAAGAAGCTCAGGGGTAATTTCATAAATGGATTCAACTGTTCCCGCGATATCATACTGAACAGGATGTTCAAAATACATTCCTTCCAGTGCATCATAATATACCCTGAAGTTTGGATTATCATCATACATTCGTATCTCTTGTTCAATTATTCCTTTTTCCTTGTTAACATTCTCTTCCGTAAGATGAGGACTGTAAACGAAATTTACAAGTAATTTCAAATTGTCATTGAAGCCTTCCGTACTGGTAAAATAATAAGTAGTGATTTGAAAGTTTGTGTAGGCATTTGGAGAAGCACCCATTTCTGCAAACTTATTGAATATATTGCCCTCCTCCTGCTCAAAAAGCTTGTGCTCCAGGAAATGAGCAATTCCTTTTGGGTACTCCTTCATTGGCCCGCTGCCCTTGGAAAATTCGATATCATTAGATCCAAACTTTGTTGTTATCATTGCAAAACTTTTGGCATATCCCCGTTTAGGTATAATATTGACCCTCAGTCCTTTAATCACTCCGGTATACAATTCTTCCTTGATATGATCAGAATATAATCTTTCCAGCATTTTATCACTTCCTTTTATTGCTTTGTGAGATAATAGATTGTATTTAATTCAATACTATTAGCGCATTTAACTACCCGATCCAAAGTGACCTCGTCAATCTCTCCTATTATATCTTCAATATTATAAGATATTCCGTAGGCTCTGAGAGTAGAGATATAGTCTATAAGTGTATACTGTGAATCAGATACGGTTTTTAAGTCGCTGATGAGTTTCTTTTTCGCACTTTTCAGTTCATATTCGCTGACTTCACCTGCTTTCATCTTGCCAATCTGTTCTATGCATATATCCCTTGCCTTCTCGAAGTTGTCAAAATCAATCCCGCTGGCTATCATGAGAAGGCCTTTGAATTTTTCTATGAAAGAGTAACTGTAATATGCCAGGCTGTTCTTTTCCCTCACTTCATTGAAAAGCTTTGAATGGGTACCTCCTCCCAAAATAGAATTCATGACGGCAAAGCCATGGTAGTCTCCAGCAAATATTGTTACATCGCTTCTGCAGCCCAGGCAAAGCTTTCCCTGGTTTATATCCATTTTCTCAACAACATCACTTCTTCCTTCCCGGACACCGGCTAGTGGTCTCTTGAGGCTGCTGCTGCCGGCAACATTAAACCTCTCAAGCTTCTGTTGTACA
>JAUZPH010000345.1 GCA_030706065.1 Bacillota bacterium
CTGCCGCTGCCGGCACCGCTGCCACCGGCGCCCTGGCCCTGGGAATTTCCCTGTCCAGATCCTGAACCGCTGCCCTGGCCGGAACCACTTCCTTGACCTTGTCCCTGACCCTGACCCTGTCCTGAGCCGGTGCCTTGACCTTGTCCCTGCCCTTCGCCTTGTGCAGTCTGCTGATTGCCATTATTCTGAGAACCTTGAATGTTCTTCTGCGCCTGTGCCAGCGCCTTATTCATCTCCTGCTCGGACATGCCCTTCTTCAGAGCTCCGCTTACACTGTCCACAGCTTTATTGATTGCATCATCATCACCGCTGGAAACAGCATTGGCAAGGCTCTCCATCTGATCCTTGAGTTCTTCATCGCTGACGGCATCTGAAGACTTTGAAAGACTATCCTTTAGGGCACTCTTGGCGGCAGAATCACCGGATTTAGCCGCCTCCTTCAGATTTTCCAGCTCCTTCTGCAATTTTTCCATATCACCATTTTTTATTGCATCGGCAATTTCCTTCGTCTGTTGGTTTTCCGCCAGCTTTTCCTGAAGCTTCTGCATGTCATCTGTTAGCTTTTCGCTTTTGGCAAGATCAAGCTTCTTTTCTTCCTTTTCAACGGCCTTATCCACTTCCTTCTCGCCTTGGGAATCCTTAATTTCCTTTTTGAGATCCTCAAGCTTTGCAGTTAGTTCCTTCTTTTGCTCCGGAGTCAGCTGCTTATTGTTTTCGATTTCCTTCTCTGCTTCTTCCACCTTCTTCAGCTGTTCATTCTTATATACACTAAGCTCATGATTTTTCAGAGCCTTTTCATTCATCGGATTGGGAAGCAATGCAGAACCCAAAAGCACCGCTGCCAAAACCGGTACCAGAAGCAGTACCTTTCTGCTCGGCTTCAGCGGCATATACTCCTTATAGTTCAGTTTCTTCAAGCTCCCTGCAGCATCGTCAATGAGAAGATTTTTATAGGGTGACTCCCTATCCTTTATCTCTATGGCCGTTGTTACTCTCTCCCTCAGCCCCAGTGAATCCGCCTTTTTAGCCGCAGCAGCAATGCCCGGCATTTTAAAAAGGGTTAATAATGCAGCCAGAAACATTATTACAGCAGAAGCATAGGCAAGCTTTTGATATGGCTGGTAGATGGGCACAAGCCTTGAAAGCAAGGCTGTGCAAATTCCCATGGACAGACACATCAATAATCCCATCACCAGATTGTCTATCAGTGCCTTCAGCGTAATACGCCCTTTAATCTTCTTTAGGATTCCTATTATGGCTTCATAAGAGCTGTCCATGATTACTTCCTCCAATTAAGATTATTGCTGTGGAAATTTATTTCATTATTTGTCGTCTTCCAAAAATCTATCAATTATTTCCATATCCCTATTTTTTCTAAACAATTTCCTTCCGGCAGGGTTCAGCTTGAGGGCACTGAAAAACAGAAGAACTGCCGACAATACAAGACTTATGATAATATTTATTATCCAGATCTGAGTGCCGCTCTGACCTCCACTTATATATACTCCGGGGAACATGGCCCCTCCCTGGCCTATCTGAGTTGATAAAAGGGACATCAACCCTGCTGCTGGGTTGCAATACATAAGCCAGAAGGTATTAGTAGGATAAGCCATTCCTGTTGCTATATACCTGGGCATAACTACCGTCTGCTCATAAAAGATGGTTATAAACAAAGTCCCAAGGTAAAGAAAAAGTATAACTGCATAGGACAATACATTGGAAGCTGTACTTTTCTTAATAAAGGTTGACATGAATAAGCCTATGCTTCCCAGAGTTATCGCCGTAACTATATAAAACAGGAAAATCTGAAGCAGTTCCTTTGTCCCTATTACCCCATACAAAAATATTATGGAGAATATCGGTACTGATGAAACAATCAGCAGTATAATGTGGCTCAGGGAGGCAAATAATTTACCTATAATTATTGAACCATGTCTCATAGTGGTGGACATAAGAATATCAAGCGTCTGCTTCTCCCTCTCACCTGAAATGGCACCGGCGGTAAGAGCCGGGGCAATGAGGGTAATGAGGCCAAATTGCATCACTGCCATGAAGGCATAGGTACCGAATATATTCTGCGCAGTAATCCTGCTACCATAACCACCATTCATCATAGTTGTTTTCATTATGAACAGGGTCAGCAGAGTCAGTGCCAGGTTATAGCAGCCAATGAGAAACACTGCCTTCTTACCTCTCATTTTAACCTTAAGTTCCTTAAGTAAAACAGGATTGATTCTAAATTTTCTCTTCATTATATTTACCATATCTCATTCCTCCAAAGATGCGGTTACCTTCATAAATATATCCTCCAGACTTCCGTCCAGCTGATTGAAGGACACCACAGGAATATTGTTCTCAACTAATCGGATTAGAAGGTCGCTCATAAACTTGTCATCACCCTTAAAGGCTGCTTCCACTACGTTTTCACCCCTTGTATCTACACCGTCCACATTAGGATATTCCTGCAGCACTCTTATGGTTTCCTCCAGTTTATCAATAACCTTTACTCTGATAATCTGTGAGTGATATACTTTCTTGACTATTTCCTCTACGGTGCCGCTCATAACCGCCTGTCCCTTTTCCATTATTACAAGGCTGGTACAGAGTTCAGAAAGCTCCGGCAGTATATGTGAACTCACCACAATGGTTTTACCCATGGACCTGAGGGTTCTCAGTATTTCCTTCATCTCTACCCTGGCCCTTGGGTCCATGCCTGATGCAGGCTCATCAAGCACCAGAAGATCCGGATTATGTACCAGGCTTCTGGCCAAGCACAATCTCTGTTTCATTCCTCTCGACAGGCTATCTACATAAAAATCCTTTTTATCAACCAAGTCTACCAGTTCCAGTAAATCCATGCATATCTTTTTTCTTTCACTGCCCTTTATATCATAAATCGATGCATAGAATTCCATATACTCCGTAACCTTTAAATCATCATATACGCCGAAGAAATCCGGCATATATCCGATCTTGCTCTTTAGCGCCCTTGGTTTGTCTATAACATCAATGTCATTGATTATAACCTTGCCGGAGGTTGCACTGAGAAGGCCGCACATTATTTTCATAGTTGTTGTCTTTCCGGCGCCGTTGGGGCCGACAAAACCGAATATCTCACCCTTGGGAATGTGGAGATTCAGATTGTTTACAGCCTGAAACCTACCGTATCTTTTACAAAGGTTCTCTATTTTCAGCATTTACTTCACCTTCCCTTTTGCAGCTGCCAGCGGTATGGCACAGCTTCCGTCCCTTAGTTCCACCTTCAGCTTGAGTTCATTTCCGGCAGTCAGATATTTATCCAAATCAGCAGCGTCAATAGTCAATTTTTCAGATTTCAATACTTCATAACTGTTACTTTTAACATTAAAAATGGAGTAAGACGTTCCCAGGCCTTTGGCATACATATTTGAGTTTGTGTCTATTGAAACCTCTTCAGCCTTCATATCCGGACCAAGGTTATACAGAACCTCGGCAGAGCCATTTCCAAAGAGCATTCCTGAGCCATCGGACTTCAAGCTGCCTGTCTGCAATACAGTGCTTTGTACATAACCCAAAGGATAGTTTATTGAATCTCCTGACTTGAAGTTAGGTTTAACTGACATTACAACCAGAGTTCTTTCATGGAGGGCTGTCTCCTTGCCGTTGACTATGAGCGGGTTGTCCGTTGTGCTCTTTGAAAACCCAATGAAGTACATCCCCTGCATTATCTGAGCCTTCATTCCAAATTCCATCTGCACCAGTGACTGCTTTTGCATAATCTCTGTGTATTCACTTGTATTTGGATTCAAATACATTCCATTTTGGCCCTGCATTTTATCATTGAAAATCTGCATGGCCATCTGATTTATTCCTCCTCCGAAGTAACTTGGAGTCACCTTTTTCCCCAAAGTTATGCTTTCACCTTTTTTTATGTCACCCAATTTATAATAGTCATTAGGTGTGATTATATAACAATCCTCCAGATCCAGGTTTAAATTATTGCTTACCTTTCCTGTAATATCCGTACCTGAAGCACTGAGTTCCGTCTTTATAGTCCCTGCATCCACAGAGCTTTTTTGGAGTTCCAGCACCTTGCTCTGCAGAATACTGGTATTGTGATATTCAATCTTGCCTGAGCCCTCATCGTATACTTTTGCTTCAAGTTCAGTATTCTTTATCACCTGATTTGGGTCTGAGTAGATATTGCCATCGGAGATCGGCATAAGCTTTTCTCCGGCTTTACTTTCCACTGTGAGCTTGGATTTACTTGAGGAAAAAATCCCTGCGTAGGTTGAAACTGTGCTACCTCCTGTTTCATCCAGGTGAATTATGGATACCATGTTTGTTGTCATCTTGCTTATTCTTGAACCGGTACCGGAGACGTAAACCACTAAACCAAAGGCCAGTGAAATAAGCGGCACTGTGAGCCACATAAGCTCTCTCTTGTCCAGCTTTTTCAGCACAATATAGTTAATTGGGGCTACCATCAAAATATATACGAGTAAAATTATCACAAAAACCGAGAGTTTGATGGGAGACATTTCGGAGAATTGGTTTACGACATTTTGTATATCATAATAAATTTGAGTCATGCCCATCCCCTTTATGCTGTTTATGTCAACAATATTGGAGTTTACAAGGCC
>JAUZPH010000346.1 GCA_030706065.1 Bacillota bacterium
AATTTCCATATTATTCAAGGAAAAAAATCCAGAATGTCTGCTGGATTTTTCCCTATCTGCAGTTATACTCAAGCTGCTTCAAAGCTGGCTTTCCATATCAAGCCGGAGATAACACTTGGAGGAGAAGGAGTTACCGACTGATCCTTTCCCATTGACCTTTTAAGCTGATGTATTATAAACTATTCATATAATGGTAAAATCAGGAGACAAATATGAATAGTTTGATGCTTTTGGATTACATTTCAAATTTGATTATCGGCGCCGGAATATTTCAGGGCCTTTTTCAGGCGCTGATTCTGCTGCGGATAAAAAAGGGCAATCGCAATGCCAACAGGCTTTTAGGTCTGCTGCTCCTTGTATTTTCCTTGAATATAGCCCATTCCACCTTTTCCTCGGAGGTGTGGTATGATGGAGGCCTCTGCACCAGGATAGCAGAACCCTTTCAGCTGCTGTTCGGCCCGGCAGTTTATTTCTATGTGAGGGTTCTGACAGATTCCTGCAGGGCTTTTAAGAAGCAGTACTTGATTCATTTTATACCCTTTACGGTTTATTCATTACTGCTTATTACATTTTATCCTTCATACTTCCCCGGCAGCAGTAATTCAGGTCTCACTACCATCATTGTATGGGGTGCCATACTGCTTCATATCACCTCGTATACCCTGCTGGCCGTGAAGGCATCCGGCATGCACAATAATAGAATCAAGGCAGCCTATTCCGATATTGACAAGCTGAACATGAATTGGCTTAAATACTTTATTCTTGTTCTTCATGGAATATATGTGGTGTACTACCTTCTTCTAATACTGATGATTTTTACTCCAAAGGGTGCTGACTTGTTTCCTCATTATCAAAAGTTAATCTCCATTGTGCTGTCAATTGCATTATTTAGTCTGGGATACCGGGGCTTAACAAGGCCTCAAGCCTTTATATATGATTTGGATACCGGAGGCAGCCAGTCAGACAATGAAAATATCAACATCGCAGTATCAGAGGAAGCTAAATCTGATGAGCCGGAAATAAAAGATGACAGCCTGCTTGAACTGTCAAAAGGGCTGCTCAATTATATCGATGAGGAAAAGCCTTATCTCAACCCGGAGTTAACCCTTCCGGAATTATCGGAAGCCGTCGGCATACCGAGGAACCGCCTTTCGCAGATTATAAACGAGAAGCTCGGAATGAACTTTTATGACTTTATAAACGGCTACAGAGTTAAAGAGGTTCAAAAATTAATAACAGACCCTGATTATGACCATCTCACAATATTATCCCTGGCCTTTGATGCAGGCTTTAATTCCAAGTCCACTTTCAACAGTATCTTTAAAAAGCACTCCGGTATGACTCCTTCGACATATAAAAAGCTTCACCGGGGCTCCGGTTCGGCTCTTTCGGACTAGTTCAGGTACAGAATTATCCTTCAGCACCTTTCAAGCAGGTGCGAAACTATCCATTTGGACGATAACCGCCTCTTCTGACGGTATGCTTAAGGCATATTCCATCAGAGGAGGTCTTTATTTTGAGTAAAAATGATATAATGAGGCCCTTTATCAATTTAGCTGAGGTTGTTAAAACCTATGAGGGCAATGGCAAGGTTTATAGCGCTTTAAAAGGAGTAACGCTGAGTATTTCCGAAGGAGAATATGTAGGAATAGTGGGCAGGTCCGGCAGCGGCAAGACTACCCTCTTGAATATGCTTACAGGCATAGATAAACCTACTTCAGGAGAAATTTCAGCCGCCGGAAGAGTACTGAATTCTCTTACAGAGGATCAACTGGCGGTTTGGAGAGGCCGGAAGGTTGGTATCGTATTTCAATTCTTTCAGCTGCTGCCCACTTTGACAATATTGGAAAATGTGATGCTGCCCATGGATTTCTGCGGCGTAATACCTCCAAAGCAAAGAAAGGAACGGGCGGTGAAGTTGCTTGAAAAGGTTGGCATAGCTGAGCATGCAAACAAGCTCCCTGCCGCCCTTTCCGGAGGAGAACAGCAGAGAGCCGCCATAGCCCGTGCCCTTTCCAATGACCCTCCAATAATAGCTGCTGATGAGCCAACGGGAAATCTGGACAGCAAAACTGCAGAGATGGTTTTTGCTATTTTCGACAACCTGTCACAGGAGGGTAAAACCATCTTGATAATCTCTCATGACAAGGATATAAGCAGAAGGGTTCAGAGGACCATAACCATTACCGACGGTATTATTTCAGGAGATATCTCTTACGGCAGGGAGGTGATGCAGAATGTCCAGCCTCAGTCTTAAAAAAGCCTTTAAGGATCTGCTCATAAATAAAAGAAGGACAGCTCTCGTGCTGCTGGCCATGATAATCGGTTCCTTTGGAGTATCGGCACTATTAAATTCCACTGCCATATTAATAAGAGAGATGGATAAGAACTATATGAATACAAATCCTGCCTCTGCTGTTTTATCGGTCAATAACATGTCTGCAGATATGCTGAATGTGATAAAAGCTCTTCCGGAAATCAAGAATGCAGAACTCAGGAAAACGGTAGTTGCACAGGTGGATACCGGCAGCGGCCCTGCCAAGGAAATGTATTTATCCGTTGTGCCGGACTTTGAAGCTATAAAAATAAGTACCTTCAAGCCCGAGAAAGGAAGCTGGCCTCCGAAAACAGGAGAAGTCCTCATAGAGAGAGCATCCATGAGTCTGACAGGTGCAGATATCGGAGATGATTTGAAAGTAAAACTTCCCAGCCATGAGGCTGTGAATTTGAAGCTTGCCGGCACTGTTCATGCCCCTGCCCTTCCCCCAGGCTGGATGGAGGACATAATATTTGGCTTTGTGACTCCGGATACCGTCAATATGCTTGGCGGCAGCAGTGCCCCAGATGAACTGGAGATTGTGGTTTCAAAGGATCCCCTGAATAAAGAAGCAATCCGAGAGACTGTCTATAAGCTTAAATCCTCAATTGAGCATCATAACGGCAGTGTTACGAGGATCGATATACCCAAACCAGGCAAACATCCCCATGCAAGCCAGATGCAGACCCTGCTGTTTATCCTTCAGTTCTTCAGCATCCTGACCTTTATCTTGAGTACCATCATTGTGGCTAACCTGCTCTCTGCAATTATGTCGCAGCAGAAAAGGCAGATTGGTATAATGAAGGCCATCGGTGCAAAATCCGGGAGGATAGCCTCAATATACCTTGGCTTTACCCTCATACTTGGTATAATTTCCACTGTGATTGCCGTTCCGGCGGCGGTACTTGCCGGCAGGGCCTACGCTGCCTTTGGCGCCGGTATGCTGAACTTCGAAATATATGATGGAAGAGTCCCGCATTCAATCTACCTTTTCGAAATATTATTCTCAATTCTGTTTCCAATGCTCATAGCCGCCTTCTCCGTATGGCAGTCCGGCAGGATAACGGTGGTTAGTGCCCTTCAAAGTCATGGAGTAGCTTTGGAAGATGGCCGTGCAGAAGTAAAATACAGCTTTATTTTCCGTCCCTTCCTCGTATCTCTGAGAAATACCTTCAGAAAGAAGGCCAGGTTACTTTTCACGCTGTGCGTTCTTTCGTTGGGTGGTGCATTGTTTATTACTGCCATGAATATTATGGCTTCAATGAACAGCAGTATACTTGGAGTGATTAGCGCCTTTAAATATGATGTGTCCATAAATCTTGTTCGGGATTACAACAAGACAGAGCTTGAGTCAAAGATAACGGCTGTACCTGGTGTCAAGTCTGTGGAATTGTGGGGTGGTGCCGAGGCCTCTCCCGTACACCCTGATGGTTTGAACGGAGATAACTTCAATATACTGGCTATACCGGCGGAAACAAAAATGATGGATCCGGTGAAACCCAGCTCCGGCAGATGGCTTACCCCGGAGGATACCAATGCCATAGTTGTAAACCAGTATATACTGTCCATGGAACCCGGCACCAGGGTTGGAGACACATTGAAACTTAAGATTGGTAACGGTATATCGGAATGGAAGGTTGTAGGAATTGTTCAGGAGATCATGTCGGTGCCAAAGGCCTATGTAAATCAAAAATACTTCAATACTATGGCCGACGGTGAGGAACAAGGGCGAAACGCCATTGTAGTTACCGATAATCATGATGATGAAAGCATTAACTCCGTCACCACAAGCATAAACAAGCTCCTTGAAAGTGAAGGTTATGACGTCCTTAAGCTTGAACGGCTGACCGACGTTGAAGCAAAGATAAAGGGCCACCTTTGGCTTCTGGCAGCAATGCTTCTTGTAATGTCAGTCCTGGGAGCCATAGTTGGCGGCATGGGCCTTTCCACAACCATGAGCATAAATGTTATGGAGCGAACCCGGGAGCTCGGAATTATGCGTGCCATAGGTGCCACCCCGAAGATGATTTCAAAAATCATACTTGGCGAAGGGATGTTGATCGGTGCCCTGAGCTGTATTATAGCAGCGGTGGTGTCTGTTCCACTGAGTATATTTATAAGCGATAGATTTGGCACTATATTTTTCGAGACCCCTATGCGGGCAACTATATCACCGTTGGGAATTCTTATCTGGTCGGCGGCGGCAGTTTTGTTTGCAGCACTATCCAGCCGTTCACCGGCAAAGAGAGCCTCCAGAGAGAAAATAAGTGATGTACTGGCTTACGAATAAATTG
>JAUZPH010000347.1 GCA_030706065.1 Bacillota bacterium
ATTGTTATTCTTGATTAAGACCTCCGTAGAAGCTCAATCTTCTTTTTTCATTTCTATGATTAAAATATGGGAAACTGCTGCTGACTTTATAGATACATGCTTACTATTTATATGCCTGTTACATTTAGTAACTTCTATATTATAATTATTACATGATAATCTTTATTAGTCAAGTATTTTTCAATTTGGATATAAAAAAAAGGATTATTAAAATCCTTCAACATGAAAGTTATTTCTCACATTCTACATAAGCCATTGGCACGGTAAAAAGAATTTCCCCGTTCTTTTCCGCTATTTCGTTTAATCTGTTCTCAAGCGCTGTAAATACAGCATTTCTATGATTTTCAGGGACTATTTCCTTCCAGTCCTGCAGAAAAGCCAGCTTTATAAAATAATGATTTAAAAAAGCGCTGCCATCTGCGAATCTCATGCTGTAATTATCCCGTATAACCTTCTTTACGAGGAATCCGTTTCTATTTACAAGTTCCTCAATTGCCTCCATCGAGTATCTTTTCTTGATATGTTTGCTCAGCCTACTGACTTCATCCTCTAATTTCAAACAGCATAGTACTGCACGGAATAATAAATAAAACTCATCAAAATGGCCATACAAATTTGTCGTGAAAATAAGCTTTCCCCCCGGCTTTATTACACGGAAGCACTCCTTTAAAATCCTGTCCGGGTCTTCGAAATTATTTATTCCCAAATTGGACGTGATCATGTCTATCTGCTCACCGGAAAAAGGCATATCCTCTCCAACGCCCTTAATAATCTCCACATTTTTAATCCTAAACTGCTCCTTCTTTCTGATTGCCCGGCTGACTGCAGCCTCCCATGGGTCAATTCCGAAAATTCTGCAGCTTTCTCCCAGCCTTTGCGCCAGCTCAAGCAGTGGAAAGCCCGTGCCGCATCCGATATCAACTACAGAGGAATTCCTTTTAAGCGGAATATTATTGAGCAGCATTATTCCAAAAGGTGATGACCACAATGGCAGTTCATCATAACAGCAAACCATATCATTATCAAAGCTTATTTTATCCTCTAGATAATCCAAAATTATCCCCCCATACGCTTTCCTCGTATTATTCCGCTGAACCATTGAAAGACCTTCCATCGGCAATCTTCTTTATTTCAATACTCTTACAGAAGCAGTGCCCCTAAAATAAACGGTATCAGTGCAGTCAGGGCCCATAACCTTCTCCTTGGCTTTGAGGTATTATTATTGTCCAACTTGAAAAGCCAGGCACTTAGCAGGAAACAGATTATTCCGCTTACTACCAGTATACCGAGGGATATTATAGGATTGAAGGAACTTTCTCCACCTGCCGCCAGTGCTTGAAAAGCATCCATTGCATATGTAGTTGGAAGCAGCCTGCCAAAGGCCGCTACAGATCCCGGAAGAGCCTTGGCTGGAAACATAAGGCCGCCTATCAGCATGGAGGGAAGAAATAATACCTGGGCATAGAGTACCGTTACAGAAGTGTTATCTGCAATTACACCTATCAGGAGAGCCAGCCCCGTGAAGGCGATGACAGCACAAATAAATACAAGTATTACCCCTCCAAAATGTTCCGGCAATTTGGCGCCAAATAAGACAGGAGAACTTGCCAGTATTATTACTGTTACTGCCAGTGTGTGAAGAACCGTCGAAACTGCAGGTATTGCAAGCATCGATAACTTCGGTATTCCGTTGATTTTGTAACTTCTGAAAATGCCGTTGTTCCTGTAGGTCACCAGATTATTCGGCATCCCGAGAACAGTACTTACCAGTATTGAAAATATCATCATTGATGGGACAAGCATATTGCCATATTGGGGATTTAGCTTGGGCATTATGCCTCCAATCACAAGGTAGAAACCGAGGGGAAAAAGATAGTTCATCAAAAGCAGGGATTTATCCCTTAATCCTGTCTTTAAATCAAACATAAAATGTGCCGCAAAAGCTCTCATCTTACACCTCCTGCAGAAGTTATCTCAAGGAATCTTTCTTCCAGAGACGGCCGTTCTACTCTCAAGTCAACGAGACTGTCTCCGCTGGACTCTATTGAATTCAGCAATTCCATCACCTTGCTGCCTGGATTGTCCGAAAAGAATATGTAGTAATCGTCTGTCAATATTCCCCCGGCTTCCTCGAGGCTTGTACCGAAAGTTCGGACAGAAATTTTTGTCTTTGTTGAACCTGCTGCAGTTATTTCCTTTGGAGTACCTATAACCACAATCTTCCCATTCAACATTATGGCAATCCTGTCTGACATCTTTTCCGCCTCTGCCATATCATGTGTTGCCAGCAGTATTGTAATGCCTTCAGCCCTAAGTTCCTTCATCATGCTGTGGAGCTCTGCTCTGGACTGAACATCCAATGCGGCGGTAGGTTCATCCAAGATAAGTACCGGAGGCTTGTGAGCTGCCGCTAGTGCCAAAACGAGCCTTCTCTGTCCACCGCCGGAAAGTGCATGGTATTGAGTATTCAACTTATCCGACAGCCCCATCCTTTCAAGCAGGTCATATCTCGGTTTTATGCCATGGTATGCAGAAAACAGTTCCATGGCTTCTTTAGCAGTGATTGCTGAAGGCAGTGCCGAGGATTGCAGCTGCACTCCTATTAAATCCTTCAGCTTTCCGTTATCTTTGGAGGGATTTACTCCCATTATCTCAATTATTCCGCCATCAGGGCTTCTGAGCCCTTCAAGGCATTCCAGAGTGCTGGTTTTACCGGCACCGTTTGGCCCAAGCAGCCCAAAAATCTCACCTTTTTTAACCTCGAAGCTTATTCCGTCTACAGCGGTAAAATTTCCGTAGCGTTTAATAAAGCTGCTGACTTTTATTACTGTTTCACTCATGGTAATACTCCCCTTTCTTCATGCTTCCAATCTAATCCCATGGACTGGCCATATCTCCATCTGCAATCATTTCATCTGTCCCTTATATAGCTTTTCAAAATCAGGCCTGAGCTTCATATTATGTTTCAATCCACCCGCCCCACTTGAAATCCTCGCAAAAATCCACCTCAATAATTCCACAGTACGGTATCTCCTGCAAAAATTTAAACTGCCTCATAACGACTCCATGGGTTACTACAATTATCTTGTCATGGTTCAAATATTTCTTCAGGCTGTTGAAGGCTCTCTCTGCCACCACACTAAGCCTTTCCCAGTTTCTTAAATCATCTTCGGCATATTCACCTTTGCAGACTATGCATTCCTGACTGGCGGTTTTCACCTCTTCCTCTGACATATAATTATAGGATAAATCCGGCAGCCATTCATGAATATCTACCTCTATACTTATGTCAAGTGATCTTTCTTTTGAGATTATTGCTGCAGTTTGAAGTGCTCTTGTGTAGGGTGAAGCTACGATAAGGCTTGCCCCATCCAGCCTTTCATCTCCAGCCGCTGCCTTTGCCTGTTCAATGCCCCTGGATGTAAGCTGTGCCAGATCTCTGCCGTGGCCTTTGAACTTCCGTGCAGTTACCATACTATAATCCGGCTCCCCGTGCCGGACAAGAACTATTTTAGTCATTGCTGTCCCCCTTAAAAACATTCATTAAAGTAATTATCTGGCGAGTATAAAAATGCCGTTTCCACCATGGGAAACGGCTGTCTTAACATCTTTGTCCAATCTTTATTTTATATAGAACCCACTAAAAGTCTAACATTGTGCCGAGCAAAATATCCAATCTTCACGGATTTTTGCGAGAGCAGAATGTAATAGTCTTTTGGGGTTCTATATATTTGAATAGCCTTTCATTAATAATATGGCCATCCTAATCCCCAAAAGTTCCCCATCCATCGGCAAAGCCCCCACAAGGCCTGCTCAACTCACTTAAGAACTTCTGCACATCATTAAGTTCTTTATAATCCAGCATCATCGATTTTGTACAGTAGCATATCCATTCATCAAATTCATCATCCCTATCCACGAAACATTCAAAGCCTTCCTGTTCCGCCAGTTCCTTTACCTTTTCACCTTTTTCCCCGTCTGGAACTACTACAAAGAAATCAATACTATAAGGCTTGCTGAAATCAACCCCTCTTTCATACATCTCCTTTAGCGCAAAACCATCTTCATCGTCCGGAAATTCCATTTTAGGTTTGATCTTTTTATTAATAGTCATGTTGTTCTCCCCTTTTTCAGCTTATATTAGCATTAGCCTTCCATTCCTCTTCCAAAATTGCATAAACTACATCATCTGTCCATTGATTATTAAACCATATACTCTTTATAAAATGTGCCTCCCGCCTCATTCCGATTCTCTCAAGAAGAGCTATTGACTTCGAGTTCCTCGGGTCAACGGAGGCAATTATTCTATGTTTATTCATGCTTCCGAATATGTAATTCAAAACTCCGGCAACAGCTTCAAAAGCATACCCCTTCCCTTGATACTCTCTGGAAAGTGTGAAGCCTATTTCTACCTGTGAAGTATCCGCTTCCATAAAGTGAATACCTATATCTCCAATTAACGCCTTTGTCTCCTTGGCAACTACAGCCAGTTGATACCATGTACCAGGAACATCCGGCATTTCAGAAACCTTTGAGATGATAAAATTCTCTACTTCCTGAAGTGTCTGTGGCCTGAAGTATTGGAATTCAAATATCTCAGGATTTGACC
>JAUZPH010000348.1 GCA_030706065.1 Bacillota bacterium
AATAAACGGATCCAAAGTGCCTGGTACACCCATATTTCTAGCGTTTATCAACATATTTTTTGTTATATTCCTTACAACTTCTCCCGGCAGCATGCTGATTAGTCCACATACCTTAAGTGGGAGTTCGCCAATTATCCTTCCTTTGGAGGCAATAACATATCCCCCTTGAATCTGTTTTATGTGATTAACAGCTAATATTATATCCTCATCATTATCTCCCACTGCAATAATATTGTGAGAATCATGGGCTACTGAAGTTGCAATGGCGCCATTTTTTATTCCAAAACCTTTTAAAGGAGCCACAGCTACATTGCCGGTATTCCTGTGCCTCTCAACAACACAGAGTTTTGAGTAAATTTCATTAGGCAAAAAATAGCCATCCTTTTCCGGTAGAGCTTCATACAGCTTCTTTGTAATTATTTGATATGGAACCGTCTCTATTACATAATTTTTATCCCGCGCTTTTAATTTTATTTTGTCCGGTGTAAGATCCTTAAATTTAACTGTGTTCAGCATGGCTTCATGGATGGACTTTGGGCTGTAACCCGCAAAAATTTTATCCTCCTCTGTAACTCCATCTTTAAAAACCTGTGTGACACTCATCTCCTCCAGATTATCCAGAACAACCAGATCCGCCTTATAGCCTGCAGCTATTGCTCCAAGTCTTTTCAGGCCGTAGGTTCTGGCGGTGTTAATAGTAGCCATCTTGATGGCTTTAATGGGGTTCATTCCTAAATCTATAGCCCTTTTAATATTCCACCGAATATGTCCTTCAAGCTTTATATCCTCCAAATGTTTATCATCCGTGCAGAACATAAAGTTTTCATCACATAATTTGCTGGAGAGCAGCCCTTTCACTATCGCTTCTAAATTTTTGGCGGCACTTCCTTCCCTGATCAATACCTTTAGACCGGCTTTGACCTTTTCATAGGCTTCTGCGAAAGTTATACACTCATGATCAGTAGCTATACCTGCGCAGATATAAGCCTGTAGTGCATTACCTGTCAGATTCGGAGCATGCCCGTCATTTATCTTGTCTTTATTAAGAAGCAGTTTCATAAAAATTTCGGCTTCTCCGTTCACAACATCATCATAACACATGACCTCTCCAAGTCCTAGCACTCTGGGATGATTGATAAAAGGCTTCATCTCTTCTGCCGTAAAACTGCTGCCGTTAGTTTCGAATTTGGTGGCAGGTACACAGGAGGGCAGCATAATAAAGGTATTCACCGGTATGTTTTCCGTGACATCCAATAAAAACTGCATTGCTTCTGCTCCGCCGACATTGACCAGTTCGTGGGGGTCGGCAATTATTGTAGTTGTACCGGATTTTAGTATTTCCTTTGATAATTCCAAGGGCATTACCATGCTGGATTCAATGTGCATATGTGCATCAATGAACCCCGGGCATATGAACTTTCCTGAATAGTCAAGCTCTACTTCTCCCTGGTAGCTGCCGATACCTGCGATAGTATCCTCGAAGATGGCCACATCTCCTTCAACTATTTCCTCAGTAAAAACATTGACTATGCTGGCATTCTTAAGCACCATAGGTGCTTTCGTTTTTCCCGACGCAGCACTACAAAGCTTCTCTAATTTCATCATACTACTCACCTCTATTGCCTTTTATATTAAAGCTTTTCACACCATACTGAATTTTGTTATCTGTATTGTTAAATAACATTATAACAGAAAATAGGGCTTTCATAACATTGAAGGCCTATTTTTCTATTTTTATAAATTTATATTCAGTATTGACACAAGTTAAAATCTGAAAACTGATATATGGAGGGTATAAGATCGAGGAGGGATGTTTTACTCAATCTGTCTTCTTAATTTACTTTCCCCGCTTCCGATAGCTATTGGCTTCATTTTGTTACGTAAACTCGCCCGCAAGAAAAAGCCTCAAATTTAATTCGTGTACCTCATATCGATGATTTGCCGCCGACTTCCTTCAGATTCCATCTCTTGGTGGACACCGTTATCTTAGGCTAACGGTTGCGCTATCAGTCACCATCTCGGACCAACACTGACAAGTACGCGCTCATGCTAGGCGCACGTAAGAAGAGGAGAACCTGTCCGGTTCTCCTCTTTTTTATCTACTAAAAATGATCCGTAATTGATACTTACAGACATATATATATATTTAGTATTACTAAAAAAATTCCTTTATCTCAGCATCATAAGCACATCGCCGGCTGAAACACTAGAACCTTTGGCGGTCCTGATCTCAGCTACAATGCCATCAACATGTGCAGTAATTTCATTTTCCATTTTCATAGCTTCAAGTAATAATAGAGTATCCCCTTTTTTAACAGATGAACCAACATATACTTTTATATCTGTGATTCCCCCCGCCATAGGCGCCTTTACAACTTCTTTCCCCTCAACGGTGCCCGTTTCCGCTGTTGGCTGCGGGGCTTCAATAGTTTTACTAGCTGCCACCTCAGGTGTAGTTTTTGTATCTGCTTCCTTTTTATCTTCAGTAAAGGCAACTTCTGAAGTACTGACAATGGCAGCACTACCCTTTTCCACCTCAACTTCATATCTCTTCCCATTTATCGTAACGCAATATTTCATGAATCGTAACCCCTTCCATTAATGTTTGCTATCATACATCTTAATCAAGCGCCTTTATTGCTTTGAAGTGAAGCTCCTCAAGCGATGTCTTCAATTGTTCGCACATAATTGCGATTACAAGTGCAGCTGTACTTTCATCGACACCTATAAGCCTTATTTCTCTTCTTGCGAGTTCCATAGCACTATTGTCCTTTCCCTTTGAATCTTCATTATCCAAAGCCTTTGAAAGATGAACGTTATAGCTGGCCCTGACGGTTTTCTTCTCGTCCCTTATCTTGAAGAACTTTTCTGCAATCTGCGGAAAGAGAATGTACGTCAGTACATCTTCATCACTTATAAAAGGGTCATTTAATTTATACTTTGTAATCTCAAAGGCAGGCCTCAGGGTATCGGCAAACCTCCCAGTAACAGGCTTTTCATCACCAAGAATCTTCCTGGACAACTGCTTGTCAATCGCTCCCGGAGCCTTGCCATATTCTCCCCTTAAGTACGACTTGACCTCAGTGGAAACTCTTTTATATCGTTCCCCCAACAAGACATTTGTGGCAGCCTGTACTCCCACCATCTGGCTCATTGGTGTTACAAGAGGAGGATAACCCAAATCCTTTCTTACCCTTGGCACTTCTGCCAGTACTTCGTCAAGGCGGTGGGCGCCATTTTGCGCTTTCAACTGAGAGATAAGGTTAGACAGCATCCCTCCAGGTATCTGATATACCAAGGCGTCTGTCTCTGTTCCCATCACATATGGATCAAGCTCTCCACTTTCCAGAAATTTAGCCTTTACAGGTCTGAAGAAATCATTAATGTTTTTAAGGAGATCTACCTTCAATCCTGTTGTATATCCCAGCTGCTTCAGAGCATAATTCATGGTCTCCGTTGCAGGCAGCGAGGTGCCTCCGGAAAAGGCTGAAATTGAAGTATCTATTCCGTCGCAGCCTGCCTCAATGGCCTTAAGATAAGTAATAGGACCAAGTCCTGTGGTTGAATGGGTATGCAGGTGAACGGGAATCCTTACTACATCCTTCAGAGCTTTTATGAGGTCATAGGCCTCCTGTGGCCCCATAATTCCAGCCATATCCTTTATGCAGATTGAATTTACCCCCATCTTCTCTAAAGACTTTCCCAGCTCAATATACTTATTAAGGTTGTGTATGGGGCTTGTTGTATAGACGATACATCCCTGTGCATGTCCCCCACGCAAAAGAGTCTCCTCCACAGACACTTCTATGTTTCTATAATCATTAAGAGCATCAAATATCCTGATAATGTCAATGCCATTTTCAATGGAAAGCCTAATGAACTTTCTAACTATATCATCAGGATAATGCCTGTATCCAAGAAGATTTTGTCCTCTCAGAAGCATCTGCGTCTTTGTCTTTTTCAATTTGGACTTAAGTAACCTCAGCCTCTCCCATGGGTCTTCATCAAGGAATCGAATGCAGGCGTCAAAGGTTGCTCCACCCCAGCATTCAACAGAATAATATCCTGCATTATCTACAGACTCAAGTATCGATTCAAAATCTTCTCTATGCATTCTGGTGGCAACAAGAGATTGCTGTCCATCCCTTAATACAGTTTCTGTAATGTTTATCTTCACAGCTGTTTCAACTCCTCACAGTCAATGTTTTATAATAGGTTTTTATTACTCAAAGTTAGGCTTACTCAAGGTACTGACCTATTTCTCTCAGCCTCCCATAACGTTCATCAACTAGATCATCTATGTCCTTGTCAAGCAGCTTCACAAGATTCATAAATACTGTATCTTTTACGTTCCTCACTGTTAACTCTACATCCAAATGAGCCCCACCAGCGGGTTCACCAATAATACCGTCTATGACCTTAAGCCTTTTTAAATCCCCGGGAGTAAGCTTTAGTATTCTTGAAGCTTCATCGGCTTTTGATGAATCCTTCATTAATATGGAAGCACATCCTTCTGGTGAAATAACAGAGTATATGGAATTTTCAAGCATAAAAACCTTATCTGCAACGCCAAGAGCCAAAGCTCCTCCACTGCCCCCTTCACCAA
>JAUZPH010000349.1 GCA_030706065.1 Bacillota bacterium
AATGTATAGGTGATTTTTGCCGATACATATTTATTCAACATATCTTTAATATCTATAATCTTTTGTGATTTGGATGTATACTGAGGCTTTACATAACAGTCTATGGACTCAAAGTCCATCGCTGTGCTCCCTTTGATTACCACATCTGACGCATGCTTGAATAAAATATCCTTATCGACCTTACTGCCTTTGACCTCATCTATAATGACATAGCTGCTGCCTTCGTACCTGAAACTTGGATTCCTGGGTTCAATTATATTACTGCTGTCAAAACAGGATAGCTTGTCAATGCATTCTTTAAACTGGCCATCATCATAGGTAACTCCTTCTGTAATTTTACATCTGTCTTTATTGAAAATTGAAAAAATCCATTTGAAAGGATTCTGTTTGTCTTTATAATTCTGAAAATCTTCACCGATATTATACCTCAGGCCAATTTCACTTGCCTTGATTTGTTCTGTTTTGTCTCCTCGTTCCTTCAGATTTAAAGTATATGACTGGAGTTTTTCTGCCATCAATCTGTTTGCTTCCTTCACAGTGCTGCCGGAAATACTGACGCCGTTTATTTCGGTGCCAAAATAAAAATGACTTATAAAAAACACTGCCATGCCAAGATATATAACCAGCAAAGTACAAAGAGAAATTATTATTCCTATGATAATTTTTTTCCCTTTCTTTTTTTCAATTTTGTTTTCACCTTCCGTAATACCCACCCCTTTATGCCTTATAAAAATATGGAATCTATTTTTTGGCGTTAACAAGTAGCGAACCTCTTATCAATGAGCTTACATTTCATTCTATGAAGCAACTTTCATACTTAACACACAAAAAAAGGAGTGCAGCAAAACTTCTTATAAAAAAAGTTTTGCTGCACTCTCTGATTTTTTAACCATGATCGTTATGGATGCGGCTTTATATTAAGATTTACACCCAGGCTGTCTTCACTGTCTACTATTGTCCAACTGCCACCGGGATATATTCCCATGTTACGCATCACATAGCCTAATCCCTCAAGCTCCCTTATTACGTTATCCCTTGCTTCTCCCACTTGAAAGCCTATATGATGAACTCCGTTTCCATGCTTGTCAAGAAACTCTCTAAAGGTTGACGGGTTTTCATCGGGCTCATGCAGTTCTATCATAAATCCCCGGTCTCTACAGTCAATCACCGCTAGTTTTAAACCATAACAGGCTGTCTGCCCACGGTAGGTTTCACCTGGGTTCGGCAGCGCTTCTGTTATCCGCACTTCAGGTCTGGACACATTGAATAACGTACACCAGGCATCGAGAGCCTTGTCCATATCACTTACAACCAGTGCTATCTGAATGAATCCATTAAGGGAAATAGAATTCTCCATTTAAATCTCCTCCTTATGTAAGATATATAAAAAATCATGGGAACTCTATTGATATAGAATTTTCCCATGATTCTCTTGTATTATTATAGTGTTTATATACCTCAGAAACATAGTAAAAGTGTACCATATTGTATGAGAATTATTCCTTTACACTTCCTACATTCAATCCTACTACGAAATACTTCTGCAGGAACGGATAAACCAAAAGTATCGGCACCGCTGCAACAATTGTAATTGCTGCTCTTACAGACTGCGGTGTTACCGAATAGCTTGAACCTTTTGATTTATTAATGCTTTCAAGCATTGAAGATGCACCGGTTTGTGCTGTATTCATAGAGTTTGCCAGAAGCTTCATAAGCTCATATTGGAGCGTACTCAAGTTTTGTTTAGATGAAGCATACAGGAAGGTATCGAACCAGGTATTCCATGCACCTACCGCAACAAATAGTCCTATTACTGCCAAAACAGGCTTGCAGAGCGGGAATATTACCTGCATAAATATTCTAAATTCTCCTGCACCGTCTATCTTCGCAGCCTCTATCATGCTATCCGGCAGGCCTTTTATAAATGTTCTTATAACAATTAAGTTAAAAGCACTTATCATGCCCGGAATAACATATACAGAAAAATGATTTATTAAACCAAGATTTTTAATAAGAAAATATCCCGGTATCAAACCTGCGTTAAAATACATGGTCAAAACAAACACAATTGTAATAGGTTTTCTGAAAACATACTCTTTTCTGCTCACGGCATAAGCAAGCTTGGTAGTTAAAAATATATTGAGTACTGTCGACAAGACAGTTCTTGCTATTGAGATAAAAAACGCATGATACACATAACCGCCGGCAAAAACTGACTGGAAATTAAACCATGTAAATTCTCTCGGCCATATATAAATGCCGCCTTTCGTTGTATCTGTGGCATTATTTAAGGCTATTGCCAAAGTATTTAAAAAAGGATACAGAGTTACAACAATAAGTAAAATCATGAATATTCCATTAAAAGTATTGAATACTCTGTCACCTGCCGAAGACTTTCTACCTCTCTTCATATTTATCCCCTCCTATATAAGTCTGTCTTCACTGAGTTTGCCTGAAATGAAGTTCGCAATCAAAAGCATTGCAATACTAACAATACTTTTGAATATACCCGCTGCAGTTGCAAGGGAATAATTGAATTGATTAATACCATATTGCAAAACGAATATATCTATGGTCTGCGAGTAATCCGAGACCATACCGTTGCCCAGGAAGTACGGCAATTCAAAGTTGGTATCCAAAATATGACCGATACTCATAATAAGCAGTACAATTATAGTTGATTTTATACCCGGGAGCGTTACGTGAAGCATTTTCTGGAAACGTCCCGCACCATCTATTTCAGCTGCTTCATACAAAGCAGGATCTATCGAAGCTATAGCGGCAAGGTAAATTATCGAACCCCAGCCGACCTCTTTCCAAACGCTAGATACACCCACAATTGCCCAGAACATTTTAGGTATACTTAAAAAGTAAATAGGTTGACTTACAATGTGTAACTTAACGAGCATAACGTTTATAATTCCAATTGCAGGATCTATTGAAAGAACATTTGCAATTATTCCTGTAGCAATAAGCCATGACAGGAAGTGAGGTAAATATGATATAGTCTGAACTGTACGTTTCATGAATGTATGTTTTATTTCATTAAGAAGCAGTGCCAAAATTATAGGACAAACCATACCGAGTACAAGGTTTATGAAGCTCATTGCTACTGTATTTCTTAATACCCTGACAAAATTTGCTGAATGAAAAAGAAAATTAAAATTATAAAGGCCTACCCATTTCTGTTCAAAGATGCCTTTTCCCGGCATATACCTCTGGAACGCCATAAGCCATCCCCAAATAGGCACATAAGCAAATAATATGATATAAGCCAAGAAAGGAACTGACATGAACATAAGTTCTTTTTGACTTTTTATGAGCTTCCAAGTTAACTTTTTCTTGGGTTTTAATTCCAAAGGTTTTCCATTGTATTTGATATCTTGCTGCATTTCAGCCATTTACTCTCCTCCTACCATACATAATGAAAATTCCTATTATACAACAGGATAATGGAATCTACCCAAGAAAGATGTATCATCCATTATCCTGTCAATTACTTTAATTTAGATTTTTATTTTACAGTCCAATTCTTAACTCTGTACTGTATACCTGCATTAACTGCATCAAGGTAGTCTTTTGGATTAGCAGCATTGAATTCTTTTACAAATTCATTCCACTGTGAATCAAAGTCAGCTGATTTTGCAGCAATAACTCTTGGATACCATTTAAGCCTTGCTTGTTCAAGTGCAGTACCTGCTATAGAAGCCGGTGAGTTGGCTGGAATATTGATATTCCAACATGGATAGGATATTTCATTCTTAGGTGCCTTTGACATCATATCGTAGAAGCTGCTTGCATTATATGCCTTTAAGAATGTCTTATCATAATCACTTAATCCCTTTTGATATTGAATTGGATTATCGCCCAATGATGTTGCATTTCCATCGGTGTATTTTCCTTCAATCTTGAATAAAGTACCATAGAGAGCATCTGCTCTGTTTTTAGCCTTCCAAGCATTATCGCTCTGGTTGGTCTTCTGAGCGTCAGTCCAAACTGGCTGTTTGCTAGCACTGTCTATAGAATAGTCTTCGTCTTGTATACCCCAGTTAAGAATCTTCTGCCACTTTTCACTCATTAACAGATTAAGGGCTGCCAACACTCTGTCAGGGTCCTTACAGCTCTTTGTTACTGAGTAACCGTTCAAAAGATTTGGGATAGGACGGTCTTTATAGTGAGGTGTTTTTCCAGGATAAACAAGTTCAAGCGGAGCATAAGTCTCAGCATCCTTCTTGTCTTTTATAAGAGTATTTTCTGCACTTCCAAAATCCCAGTGCTGATCGTACATAGCTACTACACGGCCGCTTGCTATCTTCTGGAGGTATTGGTCCTGAGTCTGAGTAACAGCTTCCTTGTCCACAATACCTGCATTATACATATCATTTAACTTCTTGAAATATGTCTTTGCTTCATCCTTGTCTGCATACAGTGTTGCAACGCCATTGTCTACGTTAACTCCACCATCATTTGGATGTCCGGAAAGCTGTGAAGGAGCATTTTCCAATACAAAGGATTGTCCATTTGTAGCCAAGGTTTCGAATCCTATTGTTGGTTGTCCTTCAGCAGTTGTTGGATGTTTTGCAACCCAATTCTTTACC
>JAUZPH010000035.1 GCA_030706065.1 Bacillota bacterium
CGGGGGAAGGATATCTTTATAACTTCCAAGGGAAAACAGCTCCTGGAGCTTGTACCTGAGGATCTTAAGTCTCCTGCCCTCACTGCAGAGTGGGAGCAGAAGCTTGGCTCAATATCCAAGGGCAAGCTAAACAAGGATATTTTTATCGGCGACATGAGGAAATATGCTCAGGAAGTTGTAAGTGATATAAAACGCAGCGAGGAGAAATTCAAGCATGATAACCAGACAAGGGAGAAGTGCCCGGAATGCGGGAAATACCTTCTGGAGGTCAACGGCAAGAAGGGCAAAATGCTTGTATGCCAGGACAGGGAATGCGGTTACAGGAAAGGTCTCTCACAAGTAACCAATGCGAGATGCCCCAACTGCCACAAGAAATTGGAGCTCCGCGGCGAGGGAGAAAACCGCATATTCGTCTGCAGCTGCGGACACAGGGAAAAATTAAGCACATTCAATGAAAGAAAGAAACAAGAGAGCAGCAACCTGTCAAAGAAGGACGTGGCAAGTTATCTGAAGCACCAGAACAAACAGGAGGATATAGGAAACAACGCATTGGCTGAGGCGCTGGCAAAATTGAATTTGAAATGACAGCAGGAGCTGCCATAAAGGCGGCTCCTTTTCGATTGCTGAAGAAAGAAAAAAATAAGTAACCTTTTCGAGGTATCCTGTATATCTTATTAAGTAACAGGTAAACTGGAGGGTTATATGCATCTGTTATCCATACTTTTCTTTTGCATCGCATCAAGCAGTGACAACTTTGTCATAGGACTAAGCTACGGAGGAAAAGCCATAAAAGTAAACTTCCGGAGTAACTTTCTTGTAGCCGCCATATCCTGTATAGGGACCTTTTGTGCAATGCTCCTCGGGGAGGGGATTTACAGGCTTCTTCCAGAAAAGCATACAAGTATAATAGCCAGCATACTTCTTATAGGATTTGGAATATATATGTTAATCGGATCCCTGAAAAAGGATGAGGGAGAAAAAGGGCCCTCTTCGGACGGAAGCGATTTAGCAGCCGGTAATTATTATGATATTCTGGAACACCCGGAGATACTGGATAAGGACCACTCAAAGGATATAGATTTCAGAGAGGCGGTAACTCTTGGATTTATCCTCTGCCTGAATAATGTCGGCCTGGGAGTAGGGGCCAGTATTGCGGGACTGAATATATATATCACATCCTTCCTGGCATTGGTCTTCAGTATGATTTTTGTGAGGGCAGGCTGTTATATGGGCCATAAGGTGTTGTATGGCAGATTGTCAAAGTACTCTGAATATATATCTGCCGCCATCATAATGATACTTGGTATATATGAATTTTTCGTGTGATTGTATAAAAGAGTGTTATGAATAAAAAATTCCTCCGGTATATTCCGGAGGAATTTTCATTATGACCACTTTTCAGCCCATCTTTGGATTTCATCCATGGCCTTTTCCAAATCACGGCCCTTATCCGTAAGCTCATACTCTATACGGACTGGCATTTCGGGGTAAACTGTTCGTGTGATGATACCCTGATCCTCCAATTCCCGGAAACGTTCAGTGAGCATACGGGCACTAAGGTTTGGGATTATTCCCTGGACATCAGAAAATCTTTTTGGCCCATCCAGAAGGGACCGGATGATGAGCCCGGTCCAGCGCTTCCCGAGAAGCTCAAAAGCGGACTCAAACTTGGGACACAAATTAAATTTATCCATGTCAGGCTTCTCCTCTCCTGTGTTTCTATATTTGTATAAAGGAACTTGCAAATAAAATAAGGGATAAAGTTATTATGAATGCAACGGTAACCCAGGAGATTATATTTTGGGTTTTGGAATTCACATACCTGCCCATGATTCTCTTGTCATTTATGAGTATTATCATAAAGGTAAGAATGATGGGGGAAAGAATTCCGGCAATCTGCTGTGTGGCAAGGATGAGCTTCATCAGTGATATGCCCGGAATCAGAATCAACAGGGCGCCCAGTATGATGATGAGGCTGTATATCGTAAAGAAAGCCGGAGCCTCCTTATAGGAATAATCCACTCCGCTCTCCCATCCAAAGGCCTCGCATATTGCGTAAGAAGTAGACAGCGGAATTATTGCTGCTGCCAGCACGGAGGCGCCAAAGAGCCCGATTCCGAAGAGCAGGAAGGCATACTGGCCGGCCAAAGGCTTAAGTGCCATTGCTGCCTGTTCTGCACTGGTGATGGCAATACCTGCCTTGTAAAGTGTGGCGGCGGTACATACTATTATAAAAAAGGAAACGGCATTTCCCCAGAAGGCGCCAAGATAAACATCGAGCTTTTCATACTTGTAATCCTTGATACTGATCTTTTTGTCGACGATGGAGGACTGAAGGTAAAACTGCATATAGGGAGTGATAGTTGTACCTATCATTCCGATAAGTGCGAGTATAAAACCGGAATTCAACTCCAGAGTCGGAGTTCCCATGCTTTTGAAAACAGTACTCCACTGGGGCTTTGCCATAAAGGCGGAAAATATATAGGTGAAAAATACGAAGGTGAACATAAGAAATACCTTTTCCACCTTGGAATAGGAGCCTTTTGTTACAAGAAGCCAGATTATAAGGGCTATCAGCGGAACAGACACATACCTGCTTACACCGAAGAGCTCCATGCTGGCGGCAACTCCGGCAAAGTCACCCAGTACAACTCCAAAATTGGCTACGAAGAGTACAAGCATTGCAAAGAAGGTGAGCTTAACGCCGAATTTTTCTCTTATCAAATCTGCAAGGCCTTTTCCCGTAACTACCGCCATACGGGAATTCATCTCCTGAATCACCGCAAGGCTGAAGGTTATAAGCAGCAGGCCCCACAGCATCTTGTATCCATAGGAGGCGCCTACAGAGGCGTAGGTGGTAATACCGCCAGCATCATTTCCGGCGTTTACCGTGATGAGCCCCGGGCCGACTATACTGAAAATGAAGAATATATTTCTCTTTCTTTTTGAGACTGCGGCTTTCATGGTGCATCCCCCCTTACTGCAGTATTTCTCGTATGAGGTCATTCAGGGAAACCAGGCCTATGAGCTCGTTTTTATTATCCACCACCGGAGCATAGGTCAGGTTGTATTTTTGAAGTAGTTCGAAGCCCTTTGTAATCTTCTCTTCATCCAAAAGGGCTACTATATTTGGAAACATCAGGTCGTAGAGTTTTTTATCCTCGCCGGCAATTATGAGGTCCAGCAGGTTAACGTATCCGAGTAGACGTTTTTTGCTGTTCACGATATATATATAGCGGACGTCGTCATCATCGGGGGTTTCCTGCTTGATATAATTAAAAACCTCAGTGACGGACTTGTCGGGTAAAAATGAGAGATAGTCTACCGACATGATACTTCCGATGGTATTCTCTTCATAGTCCATGAGCTCGCGGATCTCCTCGGAGCTTTCATGTTCCATCTGAACAAGGAGCTTCTCCGCCCTGGATTCGTCAATGTGGCCAAGGACATCTGCTGCCTCATCCGGAGGCATGCTTTCAAGTATATTGGAGGCTTTTTCATCGGAAAGCTCATCAAGAAGATTTGTCTGTATATCATCTTCAATCTCCTCAAAGACCTCAGCGGCAATACTCTGCTCAAGGCTTTGGAAGAGGCTGATTCTGCTGTTCTTATCCAGTTCCTCAATTATATCTGCGATGTCCGCTGCGTGAAGGGTTTCAAGCTTGGTCATAGCAGTGGATAATTTCAGATTTTCCGTGCCGGTATTCAGCGGCTGAACATTATTCCAGTAAATCAGTTTATTTCTAAATTCCTTCTTGAGCATTTTGGTAATGCGGATACTGGGATATTCAAGGCCCAGCCTCCGCAGGAGCCCTCTGAAACCTATATCCACCGCTACCAGCATCCATCTTTCATTTATCAATCCAAGCCGTGCATCGTTTACTCTCTCAACCTTTTTCCCGTTTATATCTACAATCTGTTTGTCTAGAAAGTCCTTGGCAAGGAAGATATCATCCTCGGAGGTTTGAACAAATTCAACATTGTTGGAATTAAGGGTGACCACGAGGTTTTCCTCAGGATCCTTGCTGATTACAAGAGAGTTGGGGAGTATATAGGATATATGCCTTCCGTTTTTTATTTCAACAGCCTTTACGTTAGGTTTTTCAGTGGTAAAGTCAAGTACAAGGTCATTAAGTTTTCCGATTACAAAACCGGAAGGGTTATTAATTTTTTTATGAATAATCTTGCTGAAGAAGAAGTTGTTTAACTTTGTCATTGTTCTCACCCTTTCCATAAACAAGTAACCGACAAGAACGTGATTACCTATAGTTTCTGCAGTTATTGAGCGTATATCCCTTACAAAAGTACAATTTAAACATGTCTGAAAAACCCGGAGCCTTGCAGGCTTTTCGGGCATACTAAGATATTTCTATCTGTTACAGTGCAAAATTTGGAATGTTAATTGAAAGAAAGACAGTAAGGGTATTTGAACTGACAATACTGAAGAGCGGAGGAAAGGAAAAATAAATATTACATCACATTACAAGATGAGAGAAATGAAATGCCATGTGACAGATATTCAATTTTTTCAAGGTATTTCCGCTTATCAATATTGCCCGTACTACTGCCAGCTTCCATTCTGCTCACCTCCTGAATACTTTAAAAAATAAAAACCCTCGTCAAGGCTTGAACATGACGAAGGTATTTGACAGCTTCTTCCCGTTCGAGCTTTGGCTCTGCAAGGCAGTGAAGTTGCATTAGGTTAAGCCTTCTTTGTTCGGCAGAACCTGCTGACCAGCTCAGAATGTTTCCACTCTTTCACGGCAGCAACCCGTATCCTTGTAGTAACCTCACCTACCGAGGTTTATTAAATTATATTACCATAATATTCTCCAGAGTATAAAATGTCAATAATAGTTTTTGTTTAATGCGATTTTTCACATAATATTTTATGTGAAAACGTTATGATAAAGCCGTATCTTTGGGGTATAAAAGATATTTTCACAGCAGATGAAGTTTCAGCATATTCTATTTATGTGACAGTATTTGTATAGTAAGTCTTAAGGAGTGTTTATGTAATGCCCGGAAAAGTATTGAATTATTTTGCGGAAGGCAACACAGCAAAGGGTTTCTACAGTCTGTATGAATCGAACCTTCAGGGCCTGGATAGAATATATATTCTTAAAGGAGGTCCAGGCTTGGGAAAATCTTCTCTTATGAAGAATATAGCCCGGGAGTGGAGGGAAAAGGGATATGATATTGAAGTGCTTCACTGCTCCAGAGATAATGATTCCATAGACGGAATAATCATTCCTAAGTTGAAGGTTGCGGTGGTGAATGGCAATGAGCCTAACACCATCGAAGTTAAATTACCGGGAATCATAGAAAAATACATTGATATGGGAGAAGCACTGGATGCCGAACTGCTGAAGGAACACAAGAATGACATGATGGAACTCAAGATAAAAATAGAGGAAGCCTACAGGCTTGCCAGTTCCAAATTCCAGAATGCACTGAAAATACACGATGAATGGGAAAAGATATATATTGCAAATATGGATTTTTCCAAAGCAAATGCCGTAACAGAGGAACTCGTTGAAAGATTTTTCGACGGTAAAGGCTTTGAGAAGAGGGCTGTAATAAAGCACAGGTTCTTCGGAGCTGCCACTCCCAAGGGAGCAGTAGATTATATACCGAGTATCACAGAGGACCTCGATAAAAGGTATTTTATCAAGGGAAGGCCGGGTACAGGAAAGTCTTCCATGCTGAAAAAACTGGCGGCTGCTGCCGAGGAAAGAGGAATTGATGTTGAGGTTTACCACTGCGGTTTTGACCCTGACAGTATAGATATGCTTCTGTTCAGAGAACTGGATTTTGCCATTTTTGACAGCACCTCTCCTCACGAATACTATCCAGGCAGAGAGAGCGATGAAGTAATAGACATGTATGAATTATCTGTAACTCCGGGTACAGACGAGAAATATGAAGCAGAATTAAAGGACATTATCAAAAGATACAAGAAGAGGGTGAGAGAAGGCACTGCAGCACTTGCAGAAGGACAGACAATCAATGAAAAGCTTGAGGAATTCTATGGTTCTACAGTGGATTTCGGCAAGGTTGACGCCATAAAAGAAAGAATAAGTAAGAGCATCGCAGATATGGTTTAGATAAAGGGCATGGAGATACAATTACTCCATGCCTTTTGTATTATCTCGGTTAAGTCTGTTTGTATATTCCCTGCAAAAGATGAGAGAATATATTAGACTGCGAAATATTAAGCTTGAAAAATTAATTGTAAGGCGTATAATTTTTAACTAGATAGAAAATGACAGTCACTTCGGATTGGGCAGTTATTGGTGATACTCAGGAAATGCTCAAAGGGGTGGTTTAAATACTTTCAATATAGAGTACTTTAGAAAAGAGGAATGCCAAATTGGATAAAGTTGGGTTAAATAAGTTAAAGTTATATGGTTTTAACAATTTAACAAAGTCCTTGAGTTTTAATTTATATGATATATGTTATGCAAAAAGCGATGAGGATCGTAAAAAGTATATAGAGTACATCAATGAACAGTATAATTCGGAAAGGCTTACTCATATCCTCACCACAGTAACCGAGATGATAGGAGCCAATGTTCTTAACATTGCCAAGCAGGACTATGATCCTCAGGGAGCCAGTGTCACTCTGCTTATTTCCGAAGAGGAGGTTCCGCTGTATGTGCTGGACCCTTCCTGCAACAGGGGCATACTGACGCCGACAAGGGAGAATATAGTAGGCCACTTGGACAAGAGCCATGTCACTGTCCATACCTATCCGGAAAGCCATCCGCAGAATGAAATCAGCACCTTCAGGGTGGACATAGACGTTTCCACCTGCGGTACCATATCTCCTCTGAAGGCGTTGAATTATCTGATTGACAGCTTTGATTCCGATATAATAACCATAGATTACAGAGTCAGAGGCTTTACAAGAGATGTTGACGGCTATAAGCATTTTATTGACCATGAAATAAACTCTATACAGAATTTTATATGCAGGAGAACTATAGAGAGATATAACCTCATTGATATGAATATATACCAGTCAAACATATTTCATACAAAGATGAAGATAACGGATATAGATCTTCCAAACTACCTTTTTGAGATCAATGAAGAGGAGCTCGGCAGGGAGGAGAGGGAGGCCATCATCCGGAAGATTGACAGAGAGATGAATGAAATTTTTTACGGGATCAATGTAACAAATATTTAGCGGGCGGCCTAAAAAGCCGCTCGTTTATTATCAACATTTTTCAAGGCTGGTACATTTATGGTTCAAATTGACAAAGCAAAGGCATAGTATTAAACTGAGATTACAAATATCAAATAATGTGTTGGCAGGTGGTATTAGGTGTTTTCGCGGAGAGGGAAAGAGATTGTGAAGGAAACCGAAGCTGTATTGGAGGTTGATGGAACAACAACTTTGAAGAAAAATAAACCCGTCGGAAAGGTTATCCTTGAATATGCAGTGACGCTGTTGATTTGCTTTGCGGCAGCAGCACTTTTAAGAAATTATGTAGTAACAAGGGCGGACGTCGATGGAACCTCCATGTACCCGACCCTGAAGGATAAGGATGTTGTATTTGTTGAAAAAATAAGTACCTATACAGAGAAGTTCAACCGGGGAAGCATAGTAATCTTTGATTCCCATGATGCCAGACAGGAGATATATATAAAAAGGGTAATAGCCACAGCAGGAGAACAGATTGAGCTGAAAGGCGGCAAGGTTTACCTTAACGGCGAATTGCTGAAGGAGGATTACCTGCCGGAGGGAGTTGTTACCGAGCCGAAAAGCTTTCTCAAGGAGAATGTCAGCTATACGGTACCGGAAGGCTGCATTTTTGTGATGGGTGATAACAGAGGGGTAAGTGAAGACAGCAGGGACATCGGACCTATAAACATCAAAGATGTAAAAGGGAAGGCTTTCATAAGAGTTTATCCGATAAAAACCCTAAAAATTTTATAGCTTTCAGTGGATACATAGATATCCAATAATTGATGGAGGTTGGTTATGAATAAGACATTAGTTGTATATTATTCAAGAAGCGGGAAGACGGAAAAGGCGGTACAAGAGCTGAAAAACTGCATGGAATGTGATGTTGAAGTACTGGTGGACGCAAAAAACAGAAAGGGCCTCATGGGATTTATAACTGGAGGAAGGGATGCAGTGAATGAGAGGCTCACGGAAATACAACAGGTGAAGTATGAACCCGCTCAATACGACAGGGTAGTCCTCTGCACTCCGACCTGGGCATCCAACATGGTACCGGCAGTAAGAACATATATAGAGGCTCATAAAAAGGATTTTAAGCAGGTGGCATTTCTTGTAACCCAGGGTGGAGGTAATAACGGAAAGGTTTATAAAAGCCTTGAGGCAGCTGTGGGAAAAGCACCAATGTATAAGACCAATATCGGAGGAAGAGAATTCCGGGATGGCTCCTGGAAGGAGATAGTAAGTGGTTTTGCAAAAGAGATAAGCAAATAATTTGATAATTTAAAAGCGGCAAGGTAACCGAACCCTGCCGCTTTTTATTCCTATATTCTTGCAACACCGCTTCCTACTGCAGCTTCACTGACTGCCTTTGCAACCTTCATTTGGACATCTTTATTGAAGGCTTTGGGAATAATGTAATCCTCGGAAAGCTCCTCACTGCCTATGGAATCTGCTATGGCATAGGCGGCAGCTACCTTCATCTGTTCATTGATATCACTTGCCCTAACATCCAGAGCTCCTCTGAATATACCCGGGAAAGCAAGGACGTTGTTTATCTGGTTTGAAAAATCAGAACGGCCTGTTCCAACAACTCTTGCGCCGGCTCTTTTTGCATCTTCCGGAAATATCTCCGGAGTTGGGTTTGCCATGGCGAAGATTATTGCATCCTTATTCATGCTTCGTACCATTTCTTCTGTAACGGTATTAGGAGCAGAAACACCTATGAACACATCGGCACCCTTTATAACATCTGCAAGAGCACCCTTCAGGCCTTCCGGATTTGTAATCTCTGCAATGGCATCCTTGGAAGCATCTCTGTGCTCCATGCCTTTATACAGTGCGCCTTTTCTGTCACACATGATGACATTCTTTACTCCGGAGGACAGAAGCAGCTTTGTAATAGCAACGCCGGCAGCACCTGCACCGTTCATTACTATCTTCAAATCTTCAAGTTTCTTGCCCACTATCTTTAATGCATTTATGAGTGCTGCCAAAGTGACTACCGCAGTACCGTGCTGGTCATCATGGAATACCGGTATATCCACTCTCTCCTTAAGCTTTCTTTCAACCTCAAAGCAGCGCGGTGCGGATATATCCTCGAGGTTTATTCCGCCGAAGCCCAAAGAGATGTTTGCTATGGTATCCACTATTACGTCAGGATCCTTGGAATTTACTATTATGGGAAATGCATCGACATTTCCGAAGGTCTTGAAAAGAACAGCTTTTCCTTCCATAACCGGCAGTGATGCCAGTGGGCCGATATCTCCAAGGCCCAAAACTGCAGTACCATCGGAAACTACAGCTATGGTATTCCAGCGTCTTGTATAGGCATATGCAAGGTCCGGATTTTTTTCGATTTCCAGACAGGGCTGAGCGACACCAGGAGTATATGCCAGGCTGAGATCCATGGAATCTTTCACCTCTACTCTGGATACTATCTCAATCTTTCCCTTCTTTTGTTCATGGAATTTGATGGATTCATCATAGATTGACATTGTTTGTCTCCTCTCAGTTAGTGATTTTTTGTGGTTTATTTTTCTGTGTCCTTACCTCTGAAATAAATCAGTGAATAGTTTATCAAGGCTATGAAAGCGCTGATTACAGCAATCACCAGCAGTGAGTCTCCGATATGCTCGTTCAGAGACAGAATAAAGACTGACAGATAAAACAACAAAGTAGAAGCTTTCCCAAATTTATTAGAAGGTATTACTGTATCTTTTCTATACAGGAACATACCTGAAATTATCATAAAGATTTCCTTTGCCGCTATTAAACCTACTATCCAGATTGGTATGATTCGATTGATAGTCAGACAGGTTAGCACCGTCAGTAACATAAGTTTATCTGCCAGGGGGTCCAGAACCATTCCCCACTTTGTTATCAAATTATATTTTCTGGCGATGAAGCCATCCAAAACATCTGTAATACCTGCCAGCAAAAATATCGATATCGAGAATATCAGATAATGATTTACAGGTGAAAAAAATACCAGCACGAAAACCGGAACTAAAAAAAGTCGGAACAGGGTTAATACGTTTGGAATGTTCATATGTCCACCGGCTCCATATCCGGCATTCACCTCCCTCTAAAGTTAAATTATTTGTTACACAATTATAAACAGTATATAACACTGATTCGGAAGAAATGACACGCTTGGATAAGCGATTCCACTAATATCATATCACATAATCACAGGTAAAAAAAGAAATTTCAAACACTCTGAAATTGGCGAATTATATATTGTGATTTAAAATAATTGTTCGTAAATTTATTGACTATATAATGCTGCTCTGATAATATTGTTAAGGGAGAGCACGTTTTATGCTCAAAACCCGAATTATTTATAACTGGGGGGTAAACGCTTTGAGTGGAATATATGATGTAATAATCGTCGGTGCAGGTGCCAGTGGAATATTTACTGCCTATGAACTGAGCAGGAACAACCCGAAGGTTAGGATTTTAATGATAGAAAAGGGACACAGCCTGGATAAAAGGGTCTGCCCTATAGATGGAGATAAAATAAAATCCTGCATTCAGTGCAGGGTATGTAATATAATGAATGGATACGGCGGTGCCGGAAGCTTGTCAGACGGGAAATATAACATAACAAACAGCTTCGGCGGCGATCTATATAAATATGTCGGGAGGGATGAGGCCATTGCCCTCATGGAATATGTGGACGAGGTTCTCTGCAGCATGGGCGGCGCAGATGCCAAATTATATTCCACACATAATTCGGAATTGAAGGGAAAGGCGCTGCAGCATGACCTCCATCTTCTGGATGCAAAGGTGAGACATCTGGGAACGGACAGAAACCTGATTATTTTAGGAAATATATTCGCTTATTTAAGTGACAAGGTTGAGATGCTTTTTGATACAGAGGTAAAGGAAATCAGCAGGACTGAAAGCGGGTTCAGTGTTGAAACCGCCGGAGGGACCTATGAGAGCAGCAATATGGTACTTGCCACCGGCCGTTCCGGTTCGAAATGGGTATCAAAGATGTGCGGCAAACTGGGCGTACAGACAGAGAGCAACAGAGTGGATATAGGAGTGCGCGTAGAGCTGCCTGCAGAGGTTTTTGAACATATTACCCAGGAGGTTTATGAGAGCAAGATTGTTTACAAGACAAGTAAATATGGCGACATGGTGAGAACCTTCTGCATGAATCCTCATGGTGAGGTTGTAAGTGAGAATACAAATGGAATAGTAACAGTAAATGGACACAGCTATTCCGATCCTAAGCTGCATACGGACAATACTAATTTTGCACTGTTGGTATCCAACCATTTTACTGAACCCTTCAAAGACAGTAACGAATATGGAGAATCCATAGCAAGGCTGAGCAATATGCTGGGCGGTGGAGTAATTGTCCAGAGGTTTGGGGACCTGGTTAAGGGCAGAAGGACTAATGAGAAGAGAATGGAAAAGAGCTTTACTGTACCGACCCTTAAGGCGACTCCGGGAGATTTAAGCCTTGTGATTCCCAAAAGGCAGCTGGATGATATAATCGAAATGATATATGCACTGAATAATATTGCTCCTGGAACAGCAAATGAGGATACTCTGCTTTACGGAGTAGAGGTAAAGTTTTATAATTCAAAGGTGGATGTAGACAACAATTTAGAGACGGCTATAAAAGGCCTTTATGTATTAGGAGATGCATCCGGAGTTACTCATTCACTTTCACAGGCGTCTGCCAGCGGCGTTTATCTGGCGAGAGTGCTTGGAGAAAAGTATAAAAATCAATAAATATCGGACAACATAATATATGTGGCCCATAATTTTAGGGATGGTTCGATGAATAGGAGGAAAAGTATATGTCATCATTTATAGTATTAGGAGCCCAATGGGGAGATGAAGGAAAGGGAAAAATGACAGATTTCCTTGCGGAGGGTGCTGACGTTGTAGTAAGGTTCCAAGGAGGAAATAATGCAGGGCATACCGTAGAGGTTGGAGATAAGCAGTATAAGCTGCACCTTATTCCATCAGGAATATTATATGGAAATAAACTCAATGTTATAGGCAACGGAGTGGTACTTGATCCGAAAGCCTTCTTTGATGAATTGGATTATCTTGAAGGACTCGGAGTGACAGTTTCACCGGAGAACCTCATTGTCAGCGACAGGGCACAGGTTATCATGCCCTATCACAAGGTTCTGGATGCTTTAAAGGAAAGAGCCAGAGGTAAAAATGACATCGGTACTACCGGCAAGGGAATAGGGCCGTGCTATACCGACAAGGTAGAAAGAAGCGGAATAAGAGTCTGCGACCTTATGCACAAGGAAGTATTCAAGGAAAAGCTTCAGGCTAATATAGAAGCCAAAAACGAATATATTACAAAGGTTCTGGGTGGGGATGCCCTGGATTTTGATTCAATATATGAAGAATATAACAGACTGGCAGAGAGATTAAGGCCTTATGTTGAGGATATATCCGTAAAGGTGTATGATGCCATAAAGGCCGGCAAAAAGGTATTATTTGAAGGCGCCCAGGGAATGCTTCTTGATATAGACTACGGAACCTACCCTTACGTAACTTCTTCAAATACCATCGCAGGCGGGGTATGTACCGGTGCAGGAATAGGGCCTACATTGATAAGCAGTGCTATCGGGATTGCCAAGGCATATACTACCAGAGTGGGAAAAGGCCCCTTCCCAACAGAGCTTAATGATGAAACCGGGGAATGGATAAGAACAAAGGGACATGAATATGGAGTAACTACCGGAAGAGCCAGAAGATGCGGTTGGCTTGACCTTGTTATACTGAAGACCACTGCCAGAGTATGTGGCCTAACCAGCTTTGCGGTTACCAAAATAGATACACTGGCAGGGCTTGAAAAGATAAAGGTATGTGTAGGCTACAAATTCAACGGCAAGGTAGTTGATTACTTCCCTGCAAGCCTTGAGGATCTGGCAGCCTGCGAACCGGTATATGAAGAGTTTGACGGCTGGGATGACAGTGTTGCAGATGCAAGGAGCTATGAAGAGCTTCCTGAAAACGCCAAGCTGTATCTGAAGAGGATAGAGGAATTTACCGGAGTCAAGATTGCCATAATCTCCGTTGGCCCAAGAAGGGACCAGACTATGGTGGTAGGGGACATATAGTAAATTTTAACTTGTACAATTAGGTTGTAATTAAAAAAGCAGTTGGTTATAATAGTGCTAAGGCAAGACATATATATGTTAAAGAAGCTTGCCAAATATAGATAGAAAGGTTGATAGTAATGATAACTAAGGATACTACTATTGGTGAAGTTGTAAGAACTAATCCTGACAAAATCGATGTACTTATGGATTTCGGTATGGGATGTGTAGGATGTCCTGCATCACAGGCTGAGACTATTGAACAGGCAGCTATGGTTCACGGACTAGATCTTGACGACCTGCTTGAGGCATTAAATAAATAATAACAAGGGTACATTGAAAGAGCTTTGAAACCGGAAGGGTTTTGAGGCTCTTTTTTACTGTTATAATGAAAATCCGATTCATACCGGCAGAGCCTTGAGGATATCTCTGACGGTTTTATTTTTTGACGGATGTAGATATAAAATATTAGTTGATAATAATTATTAGTTGTAGTATAATATGGTTAGTTAATTAAATATCAAACAGAGAGCATAATAAAGATGCGGAAATTTAAACCTTTGTTATTCGCCTGAGAAAATATCGAATCTTCACCGATTTTTCCGGATGTAAAATTTCAACTAATTACAGTTCAATTTAGAAGAAATTTTACATCCCGGATAAATTAAAATGTAAATTTCCGCATCTATAAATCAAGAATACATACCTTATGTTCTTATGCAAGGGAGGAGTTTAAATATGAAGGTAATTGTAATAGGCTGTACACATGCAGGAACCGCTGCAATTTTAAATACTGCAAGATTATATCCTGATGCTGAAATAACAGTATATGAAAGAAATGACAATATATCGTTCTTATCCTGCGGCATTGCCCTATATGTAGGAGGAGTGGTCAAGGATCCGAACGGACTGTTCTACTGCTCTCCGGAAAAACTGGCAGAGCTTGGAGTAAAGACAAAGATGAGTCATGATGTGCTCTCGGTGGATACAAAGGATAAGAGGGTCACAGTCCACGACATCGTGAGCGGGGAAGAGTTTGTGGATACTTTTGACAAGCTCATAGTAACTACAGGCTCATGGCCAATCATCCCGAGGATAGAAGGAATAGATTTAGAGAATATACTTCTATCGAAGAATTTTTATCATTCCAATACCATTATTGAGAAGGCAAAGAGTGCAAAAAATATTGTAGTAGTTGGTGCCGGCTATATAGGTGTAGAACTTGTTGAAGCCTTTCAAACCAATGGTAAGAATGTGACTTTAATTGATGGCTTGGATAGAATTATGAGCAAGTACTTTGATAAGGAATTTACAGATATTGCAGAGATGCAGTTCAAGGACCATAATATTAAACTGGCTCTCGGTGAAACTGTGTCCCGATTTGAGGGGGCTGGCGGAAAAGTTACGAAAGTGATTACAAGCAAGGGCCAGTACGAGGCAGATTTAGTAATACTCTGCATAGGCTTCAGGCCCAACACGGAACTCCTGAAAGGACAATTGGAGATGCTTCCGAATGGTGCCATAATAGTAGACGAATATATGAGAACAAGCAGATTGGATGTCTTTGCTGCCGGTGACAGCTGTGCGGTAATATATAACCCCACAGGAAAGCACGAGTACATTCCTCTGGCTACCAATGCAGTGAGAATGGGGACCCTGGTGGCAAGGAATCTGGTCAAGCCCACTACAAGGTATATGGGAACCCAGGCTACCTCTGGAATCAAGATTTATGATTATAACTTTGCTGCCACAGGCCTTACGGAGGAA
>JAUZPH010000350.1 GCA_030706065.1 Bacillota bacterium
TAGATGCAAATCCAGTAAAGCATCTGCATCAGCATTTTCAAAAAAGTATACTCGAAAAGATTATTTATAAGCACCCCTAATTTTTAAGACTTGTTATATGCTATATTAACATACTCGCAGAGTTCCTTTTCATCCTTATATTTTCCGTCTCTGACAAGTGACAGATACCCTTTTATGGACGTAAGTGGTGTTCTTAAATCATGGGATACATTAGTTATAAGCTCACCCTTTGTTTTCTCGGCGTTTCTTTCTCCTTCAATGCTTCTATTGAGCTTTTTTGCCATAGAATTTATATTCTGTGCAAGCTTAGCCAGCTCATCCTGCCCCTGGATCTCTATATTATAGTCCAGATTACTTTTTGCCATCTTCAGAAGCCCTTCAGAAATCTTCTCAATGTACCGCATTTTTTTGCTTGTCAAAAAATAAAACAGCGCTATAAAGGCAGCTAATCCCTGGATTACCGATAAGGGTGACCCGCTGGGCTCACATAGGAGGTTCCAGCCTTGGGCATGCCAGTTACTATTATGTAGGCATTGTCATCTGAAAAATTCACCCCATCTATATCCGCATATTCCTGTACTTTATTTAAAACCACTCTCTTGCTCGTAATTCCATTGTCTATATCAATTACCGTTGAGTTGTTATACTCCTTTCTAAATTCAGATGTTCTTTTTATTATTTCCTGTATATTCAGTTCACTTTCCTCCGCATTACCTGATTTATATAAAACCTTTCCAAGTATTGGACTTTTGGCCTTTGATATTGGTAGCTCTCGGTGTTGAAGTGTTAGTATTGAATGACTGAGCCTTGAAAAATGATATGCCGTTAAGATACGACTTTATAAGTTTTATTCTTATTATGGTAATGCTGGTGTTCTCCTTCTGCACCTTTACTGCCGGTAAATTGCTGGGAGAATTTCTGGATCCTGGTTCACCTTTGTTTTATAGGAATTATATACATTAATTTCTTGAAACAGGTTTTAGCTTATCCCGGAGAAGGGTGGTTTGAAGATAATAAGGACATGCTAATTGTTTTGTAAATAGCATGTCCTTTTATTATAAGATATAGAGATCATTGGATAAAGAAATTTTCATCTAATAATTATGATTCAGTTGTTATAAAAAATAGCCCTCATTGTCCTAACATGGGTACCCGCTGCTGTTTAACTCGTGATAAATGCTGGGAAAAAATCCAATAGTTAATTTCAATTGAAAAAATTTGGACCCGGGTTTTGGAAGATGACTGAAAGCCAGCTCTTTTTTAATACTCTCCTTTAGTTTCAATTGTTCTCTTGATTTCATATATATTTTCTTCACTAAGTCCTTCATATTTTTTATTCTTTTCAACAGCTCCGTATTGACATTATTATATACAGATAGGGATTCGGCACCGCTGAATCCCTATAATTTCGTAAGACTAGCCCTTAACAGCACCAGCCATTAGGCTCTTTTGCACTTGATTACTTAACAGTACATATATTATTATCGTCGGCAGCGTTCCGATAACAAGTCCGGCCAGTATCGGACCCCATTCAGTTGTATACTGGCCTGCCATTGCCATAATACCGACGGTTAATGTCTTAAGCTTAGAGTTGTCCAGGAAAGTGTTGGCGAACATTAACTCGTTCCAGCTTGACAGATATGTGAATATTGAAATAGTGGCTATAGGTGGTCTTAACAAAGGGAGAATAACCCTCAAAAATATCTGGTAGATATTACATCCGTCGATGCATGCAGCTTCTTCCAACTCTCTCGGTATTCCTTCAATAAAACTTGTCATAACAAAAATACCCATAGGAAGGGCAAAGGCGATATATGGTATTATAAGCGCCCAGTGTGTATTTAATATATGCATTGTTCTTAGTATCAGAAAAAGCGGCAGCAGAGTTGAATGAATTGGTATCATCATACCCAGTAGAAAAATAGTCAACACAATTTTACTTAACTTCCATTTCATACGTGTTATAGCATAGGAGGCTGTTACTATTAAAATATCGGATATTATTATCGTTGATGCACTGACAATTACACTATTTTTAAAGTAGGTTGCTACATGACCGCCTACAAGTGCGGTTTTATAATTGGAAAATCTCCAAACTTCAGGAAGGCCAAGAACATTTCCTCCAAAAATTTCACTATTATTCTTAAATGAAACCAGTGCCAGCCAAATTAAAGGGTAAAGCTGAATAATTCCGATAATAATCAATATTATCAGTAACAATGTACCTGAAAGTTTTCTTTTATTTCCTATAAAACTGATGAATTTCCTTTTGTAATGCATACTATTCCTGCTTGTTTGATTTTCTACACGTTCCATAAAATTCACCCCCTCTTATTGATACTACGCTTCATTTGTATTGCGTATTGAGAATAATTTACGGATTACCAAAGTGAAAACCAGGCACTCTGCGATTATAAATGTAGACATGGAACTGCCATAACCATACATATATTTATGGAATATAGTATTATACATTACTGTGCTGGGGACTTCACTGGCATGCAGCGGGCCTCCATTTGTCAAAATATAAATCATATCAAAGGCTTTAAAGGATCCAATAACTGCGAATACCACGCATACCTCCAGCATTGGCTTGATAAGCGGAATAGTTATTTGGGTTGCTATCTTGAATTCAGAAGCACCATCGATTTTCGCAGCCTCAAATATATCTGGAGTTATTGATTTTACTGCGGCATACATTAGGAGCATATGATAACCGATATATTGCCATACAATGGGGATTAGAGCAGCCATTAAGGCTGTTTTTTTACTTGCAAGCCAGGCCTCTGCAAACTTTCCAAGGCCTATATTCTTAAGCATGATATTCAACATGCCGTAATCGGGATGATATATTTTCATCCAAAGTTGCCCGATAACAACGGTGGATACTATTACAGGGATAAAATATACCGTTCTAAAGATATTTTCTCCTTTTACACCTCTTGCCAATATCAAGGCCAATATTAACGCAATCGGCAGTTGAATAAATACTGAGAAGCCAGCCAAAATAAATGAATTTACAATGGATTTGGAAAATCCATCTGTATTGTTAATGAACAGATCTTTGAAGTTCTTCAGGCCAACAAAGGTTGCATTACCAATACCATTCCATTTTAATAGACTGTAATAAGTAGAAATTATTATTGGAAGTATTATAGCCACTGTAAATATAAGCAGTGCCGGGAAAACAAATAAAAAAATCGCTTTTTTATCCTTAAAAATCTTATCCATCTTTCCGATTTCCCTCCGACTTAAAAAGTATTTGATAAACTCATATATTCAAATTCTCCTGTTAATTACAAGCTATAGTGAAACAACTTCAACTATAAACTTATACATGGTCAAAAACTGTTAATGATTCAGTGTTTGACACATGTATAAGTTAAGTTTCCGTAATGTTTCCCTATAAGTAATCAACAGGAGAATTCCATTGATTTTTTATTTCTTATTGACTGCCTGCATCTGCTTTCCAAAATCTTCAGGAGTAATCTGCTTTCCAAAAATTTGTGCAACTAAATCCTTATGAACGTCTGCATCTGCGCCTTCAAGATAACTATCCCACCAAACAACGTTACCTGTTGAGTTTTTAGCTATAGTACTCACTTGCTTGAACATTTCAGGAAGCTTGGATTCATCTACACCATCTACTTTCCAGGCTGGTACGCTGCTGCCGCTTGCATACAATCTCTTAGCAATATTCTCTGTTACATATTTTAGAGCTTTTACAGCTTCATCAGGATGCTTTGTATTTCCACTTACCATAAAGCCACCGGTTGATCCACCTAAAATTTCGTTTTTATCTCCTTTTCCATCACCAAGAGATGGAAAATTCATTGCAACAATCTTGTCCTTAACTTTTGAGTCATCTTTTTGGATAGTACTAAGGAGCCAACTGCCGTTATAATACATCGGAATCTTACCTTCCATGAATGGTACTTCCGATTCATCTCTGGTTAATCCAATAGCAGCGGGATCAAAGGCTCCGGCATCTATAAGTTCTTTCAATTTAGCTGCAGCGTTAACAAATGCAGGATCTTCAAAGGAAGCTTTTTTATCAAGAGCATCATTGCATAATTTAGCTCCACCCTGGCGAAGGGCTAATCCGTCGTAATAGAACATTCCAGGCCATTTATCTTTTTCTCCGACAGCCATAGGAGTTATTCCCTTAGCTCTGAATGCCTTTACTGCTGTCAGCAGCTCGTCATAGGTTTGAGGTATCTTGATATTGTTCTGAGCAAATAATTCTTTATTTACATAAAAAATAGCCGCATCGGTTGTATAAGGAAGACCATACACCTTATTGTCATAGGTCAAGTACGTTAATGAACCCGTATTTAACTTAGCCTTAGTTCCATCTTCCATATACTTGTCCAATTGAAGTATCTTTCCCGCATCAACGAAAGGTTTTGAGAAACCGGCTCCCCAGGTTACGAATATATCTGCTGCATCATTGGCCGCTATAGCGGTCTTTATTTTTGTCTTGTATGCTTCATTTTCCGTTCCTTCTTCTTCAATCTGTATGTTCGGATTTGCGCTATTCCAATCTTTTACTATATCCTGAATATTTTTCTTATTAGGATCTGTATCCGATGTCCAA
>JAUZPH010000351.1 GCA_030706065.1 Bacillota bacterium
CCCTGACAAGTTCCCTGTCATCCTTCACATTATCCCTCCATCTATAGATGTGTGAGTTTATTTTTGAATCTATCACCTCAGAAAATTCTGTGAAGATTCGATATTTTCTCAGGCGAATTCTTAAGGTTTAAATTTTCTCATCTTTATTACGCTCTATTCTAGCATTAGTTACCCATTATTGAAATATTTTCAATATTAATTGTACTTTCCGTATATCTGTTCTTTCTAAAACACAACATAAGCCTTTCCTTGCTAATCCGGTGTACCTATATCCGGTCAAACTCATATTATAATAGAAGATACAACTGCGAGGTAATTGTAATTCGAGGTGATGAGTGGTGCTGGATTTCAACCCTGAGTTGACTTGCGAGGTATGGGGATTCAATAAACTGGAGGTAAATAAAATCATAAAAGCCGGAGGTCTGAAAACAATATACCTGTTGGAAACAGATGCGGGGTTGTTTATATTGACCGGTTTAGGCCCTTCGCTTGCGATAACTGATGTTCTGAATTATGTATTAGCTTTGGATTACTTATCAGAACAGCCGGTGTGTGTAGCCCCCAGAATTCGAAAATGTGTAGATGGCAGTCTTTTCACAAGGATGGGCAATAACCTTGTATATATTGTAGAATATATACAAGGAAGAACTCTTAAACAAAACCCGGAGGATGAATACAGACTAGGACAGGCTGCAGCCCGGCTGCATTCTTTTGACGGTTTTAAGATTGAAAGCCGCCTCAGAGTAAAAGACACCATTGGAAGAGCTTATGAAAAATTCAATGCTTGTCCTTGTCAAGATAAATATTATGCCATTATCAAGGCTATTCCGGACTTTGACAGATTAAAGCAGGGCTTTATTCATACAGATATTGCACCCCATAACGCAATAATGAATAAAGACGGAGAGCCGATACTGATAGATTTTGACGGTGCAGGAAGGGGTTCCATCTATATCGATGCAGGTTTCCCCCTCATAACACAGTTTGTGCGCTTCCACGCTGATGGAGTGATAAAATTCAATTCCGAAAATGCAAAGGCTTTCTACTCAGGATATCAGTCAGTTACCAAGATAAGATTTTGGGAAAAGCCATTGATTTTTTATGGTGCCCTGTTCTGGCAATTAATGCATATGCCGAGCTATATACCTGGTGGGAAAAATGAGATGTTTGAGATTTTAAATTTTGCCTTGGAAAACAAAAAGGATTTAATCTCGGTGATTTAAAATTGTCCAAATCTATTTGTAAAATACACATACTGCCAATAAAGAAGCCGCTGTAAATGCGGCTCCTTTAAACATATCTTATGATTGAGGAACGTTCTCCGTCCCCGGTCTGTTATCTACAGCCCTTCTATATATTGAAAACGTCCTCCTCGCAATATTGTCTATACTGAACATCTCTCTGCACCACTGCCTGCCCCATCTTCCGATTTCGACTCTTTCGTCGGCATCTTCCACAAGGTATTTCATGTCTTCATAGATACTTACAAGGTCAGGGCTTTTCAGTGATTTGTGGTCTCCAAAATAGGTTCTCCATTGGAGCATCCTGCTTTCATCATTAACTATTCCGACATAGCCGTCATTTCCTACAGCTATAACCGGCTTGGCGCAGCTCATTGCTTCCAGCGCCACTCTTCCCGTTCCAACAACGATATCACTGGCAGCATAGTAATCAAGGACATTATATTTGGGGCCGACAAAGTGGAGTACTTCCCTTTCAGCGCATTTATTGAGCATACTGGCCTCCCTCTCCAAAATCTTCTTGCCATCACCATCGCCAATGACAATGGCGTGGATATTACTATAATCATTGGCAAGCTTGTAGAAACCGAAGATAAAGCTCTCTGCAGCTATTGTCTTCTGCCACGCCAGCCTGCTGCAATAGGTAACTACAATATCATCTCTTTTTATATTCAGGTCCTCTCTTATTTTCCTGGCGTTCGACACATCTATTTCACCATCTATATCCACCCCATTGGGAACGACATATAATTTATTCTTGATTTGTTCTCCCATTCTTGTATAGATCATTCTGGCTGTGGGCCTGCTCACAGCTATGATGGCATCCGTATTATAGCAGGAGGTTAAGAGTATATCATTAGGATAGAATAATCCGTGGATTGTTGTTATATAAGGAACCTTATACCTCTTATTAACCTCACTTGCGATACTCATAGCTGCAAAGAGATGAGCATGTATTAAATCAATTTTCTCTTCATCCACAATATCCTTAATTGACTTGATACAGCTGTATAGGTTCTTATTGGATATATAATCAGAATACAGAGGAACATTGTATATCTTGATACCGTTAATCTCAAAAAGGGATGTCAGAGGCCCTCCACTGGTGCCCACTACCACATAGACACCAAGTTCCATGAGTTCCTTGGCGAGATTGAGTACATGGGTCTCTGTTCCTCCTATATTCAGCGCATCCACAAGCATTAATACCCTTAAATACTCCTTCCCTGTTGGAGCTTTAACATTCTTTGGCCCTTCCACAAAATAGCCCCTGTATTTCAGATGATTTTTGATGCCGCTTGTCGCAATCAGTTTTTTTGCATTACTATATTCCTGATCCTGGTTAATAAAATGATATGCGTTGTCATGCCTTCTGTAGGCGTACAGTATCTTTTGAATTTTCTCCACCTTGGACAGTTGAAGCAGCCGCAATAAAATGTCAACCTGATCATCAAAGCCTTCCGGTTCCTCCTTAATACCAGCCTTTTCAATTAAATTCCTGCGTATCAGAAGAGTAGGGAAAAGAATGGGAATAAAGTCTTCAAGTATCGCTTTTTCTATGATTTCGGAATCCCTATAATTGTTCTGAAGCCGCTCTATAAACAGACATGCCTTTCTAAATTTCTCTACATCCGTAATGCACTTTATCAGACAGGAAACCATACCAGTATCCGAATTAGCCTGTAGATATCTGACTTGGGTTCTTACCCTGTTTTCAGTGCTTAAATCATCAGGATCCTGCCTTGTTACAAACTCCCCGGAAGAAGCCTTGAAGCCCTGGAAAAATGCGTGGGTCAAGCCTTTGCCTGAGGCCGCTCTTATAACTTTCATCCTTTCATCCTTAATTCCATTAATCAATTCAATAGTCTTGTCCTCTGAACCAGTATCTACAATTATCAATTCCAAATTCCTATAGGTCTGGTTAAGTATACTGTTTATACTGTCAACAATATACTTTTCACAGTTATGCACCGGCATTATAACACTTACTAATGGGTTCATCTATCTCTCCCCCCTACTCATCGTAAAGAACTTCTCTTAGATTCTGGACTCTGTAGCCCCTGCTCAGAAGCCTGTATATAAATTCAAAAGCTTCTCTTCCCATTATCTTTCTATTGAAGCCTCCTGTCTCATTTATAACCTCAGACCTCAGCATCACGGTATTGATATTAATACAGGGAATATAGTCCACTATATAGCAGTATTCTATATCCTCATCAATTTCAATATTGTCTTCATCGTTATATTCATATCTCGAAACGTAGTTTGTACCAACTATGCTGGTAAGGAAACTACCCTTAAGATACTCCACCTGTTTCTCCATTCTATATTTGTCACTTGTTCCGTTTTCACCATGGAAGGCTATATATTCTCCTTTGGCCAGATAGGCTCCTAAATTATAGGTCCATGGATAATGCACTTTTCTGGGCGGCTTGAAATATATAAGCTCCCTTATGGCTGTCTCCTCTTTACCCTTTTTATCCTCCCACCACTTGGTTATCCTGTTTTCTATATTTTCATTAAATTCATTATCAACAATAACCAGTTCTATATTTTTATAGGTCTGTTCCGAGATGCTCTCAAGTGTGTTGATTATGCTGTCTGAAGCGTTTTCCAAAACAATTACGGCAGAAACTCTGTCCTTTTCAATTCTCAGTGCCTCCGGCACATATTTTGTATCAACTATCCTGCTATCCTGTTCAAGCTGTTTGCTTTTCTGTCCTTCATGCTGTCTGATATAGTATAGGTCTTCTTTAATATTTGCTACTATATAATCATGATTTATGAGGTCATCAATAAAATAGTAATCATTCAGGCTATTGGTAACCTTTCTGAAGCCGATTATAGTATCTAATACATCAGCCTTAAACAGCACTGTTCCGGTACAGACGGAATGTTCAAAATGCTGCTTGTATTTCATTTCAATCTCATTGGTGTCAAAAACCAGCCAATCCGCAACCCCAACTATAAGATTCAAATTGTATATAAATACCTTATAGCTTGTTCCAACCACCGCAGTATCAATATTGCCGGTTAAATATTCAACTTCTCTTTCGATACGTCTCTCGTGACTTATATCATCGGACGAATGAATGGCGATGTATTCACCCTTGGCCAAATAAAAACCTATATTCCAGGCCCACCACTCATCACGGTTTCTGGGAAGCTTCAAATATATAAAATCTGAGAATACATCTTTATTTTCCTCTCTCCACCGTTTAACGACATCTCCGGTGTCATCCGTTGAACAGTCATCTATTATTATCACTTCAATATCCTTATAGGTCTGTTTCTTCAGGCCCTCCAGTGCATCGCGTATCAGGCCCGCCCTGTTATAGGTCGGTATTACAAC
>JAUZPH010000352.1 GCA_030706065.1 Bacillota bacterium
CTAAACATGTAAATCAAATACTGTCCGATTATTATTAGACTAATTTAACCCGATAGTGATATAATCTCATAGGAGAACAAATAGCCTGTACAATTCCCAAGCTTTATAAGCCTTCGAATATGTACATGCCGTAGATATAAGCAGAAAACAGGAGTTGAGTATACAATGTTTAAAGTAGATAACGAAAAGTGTATCGGCTGTGGAAAATGTGTAAGGGACTGCTTTCCAGCAGATATAGAGATAGTCGAGGGCAAGGCCCGGATCAGAAATATAACCTGTATGAAATGTGGACACTGCATCGCAGTATGTCCTCAGGGTGCAGTATCAACAGATGATTATAATATGGAAGATGTTAAAACTTACAATGAAGAAGAGTTTTCCGTTGAATCGGACAATCTGCTCAATTTTATCAAATTCAGAAGGACTGTAAGACAATTTAATAATAAAGAAGTTGAAGTTGACAAGCTCTATAAAATTATAGAAGCCGGCAGGTTTACCCAGACCGGCAGCAACAGGCAGGATGTATCCTACATAGTAGTAAGAGAAGGCCTGCAGCAGCTTAAGGCTATGGCCTTTGAAAGCTTAAGGACTATCGGAAAAAATATGCTGGCTAACTTAACACCGGAGACTATGGCCCACAAGAGATATGCAGAAATGTGGCTGAAAATGTATGAAGCCTTTAAAGCAGATCCCTCCAGAAATGACAGGCTCTTCTTCAATGCACCGGCAGTTATTGTTGTCACTGCAGATTCAGAGGTAAGCGGAGCACTGGCTTCCTCAAATATGGAGCTGATGACCAACGCCCTGGGACTGGGAACCCTCTTCAGCGGTTTCTTTGTTATGGCTTCCGGTGCAAGCAAGGAAATAAGGGACTTTCTCGGAATCAAGGAAGGGAAACGTATAGTCACCTGCATGGTAATAGGTTATCCTGATGTAAAGTATTCAAGAACCGTACCAAGAAAAACAGCAGAAATCAGCTGGAAGTAAAATATCGGGGCTCCTGACTTTTCAGGAGCCCTGATATTTTTAAATCTTAATATTCATCAGAACCCATTCTCCCTGATTACCTCTGAATACCAGAGGGCACTATTTTTAGGTGTCCTCGTGAGGGTGTCAAAATCAACATGGACAATACCGAATCGCTTAGTGTAGCCTTCCGCCCATTCAAAATTGTCCATTAATGACCAGACATAATAGCCCTTCAGGTTTACTCCGGCCTCTATTGCTCTATGTGCCTGTTCAAAATGTCTTCTCAAGTAGTCAACCCTGTCATCGTCTTCCACCCGGCCCTCACTATTAACAGTATCCCTGAAAGCAGCGCCATTCTCGGTTATATATATATCAATACCATTGTACTCCTTGTGCAGTAAGGTCAACAGGTCATAAATAACCTGGGGATAAACTTCCCATCCTATATCCGTAACAGCACCATTCTGTGGTACAACCTCTATCCCATTAGGAATATCAGGATTTGCCTTCACTACATTTCTTGAATAAACATTCAGGCCAAGAAAGTCCACCGGAGTACTTATGAGTTCCATATCCCCCTGCTGAACCTCAGGAAGGCTCATTCCAAACTGCCCCGGCTCACCAGGGATAGTCGGATATAGCCCCTTGAATACAGGATCTGAAAACCATTTGTTTATCGTATTATTATTTATCCACGCAGCTTTTATATCCTCCTCCGAATCCGTTGCAGGATAGTTATGCCACATATCAAGGACTATACCTATCTTTCCCTTCAGCCCCAACTGCCTGTAAGCCTTCACCGCCTTACCGTGAGCAAGAAGAAGATTATGGGCAACAGCAAGACAAACTTCCGGGTTATTTAAACCCGGAGCATGAACTCCGGCGGCATAGCCTGCAAAGGCAGCTGCTGCAGGTTCATTCAAGGTAGCCCAGAAAGGCACCAGGTCGCCTAATTCTTTAAATACATAGCCTGCGAAATCCGCAAAACGGTCTGCAGTTTCTCTGTTTGTCCATCCACCTTTATCCTGAAGCTTCTGAGGTAAATCCCAGTGATAAAGAGTTGCATTCGGAATTATGTCATTTTCCAGAAGCAGGTTAACAAGCTTTTTATAAAATTCCATTCCTTTCACATTGAGCTTGCCGTCTCCATCCGGAAAAATTCTCGGCCAGGATATTGAAAATCTGTAGCTCTTTAGCCCAAGTTCCTTCATAAGCTTTACATCCTCGGCATACAGATGATAATGATCGCAGGCTATATCACCATTATGTTCATTTTTTATCTTTCCCGGGGTATGGGAAAATCTGTCCCATATTGACTCCCCTTTCCCATCCTCAAAAGCTGCCCCCTCAATTTGATATGCCGAAGTAGCAGCTCCCCAGATAAAATCCTCTGGAAATATTATTTTACTCATGATAATCCCCCTCACTAACTGAATAATGCCAAAAGTTCATCGCTTTTTCCGGCGGCAAGCTCAAACCCATCGAGCTTCCTCCTGTTCCTGATATGTAACTGTGTGAGTTTATAATAAAGTCATCACTTAAGCAAAATCGGTGAAGATTCGATATTTTCTCAGACGAATACTATAGGGTTAAACTTCCACACCTTTATTATAACTTAATTTACATAAAATATCAGCTTGATAAAAATCAACAAGGAGCTCGTGATAGGCAGCTGTCTCTTCTGCTGCGGCTTTAAATATAAGAAGTGCTGCGGTAAAAATTAAGCAGACTGATTTACGCAAGCAAAACTCACTGTAAGTTCATTATTGCAGGGAGTTCTGTTCACAGTCCCATTAAAGAAGTGTTCTGCTGTCATGGAAAGCCTTTGAAGCAGTCAAATAAGCAAGGATGAGTTCGTGGGGGTTTTCCTGTGACGAGCTTAACTGAGGCTGGAACAGGGTCGCCGTAAAGAACCGGTTTTGGGGTAGTTCAAGTATCCTTGCCTCACCGGCCTCATCGGTACCCGCCACCCTGAAGCCGCTCTCATCCATCAGCCTTTGATACTCCGGGTTAAGGCCGAAGCTGCAGTTATAGCGTTCTTCAACCTCCGCCTTGCCATAAATTGCATAAACCTTTGAATTGGGCAGGATTAAAATCCTGCGGGTTTCCCCAACAAGAGAACAGCATAATGCCGTTATGAACAATTCCGATGAGAAAGGGTCATATTCTGCATGTCCTGCATTTATCCATCCCAATTTATTCTGAGCGTACTCAATGACCGCATGCTGAAAGCCTCCGCAGGTACCGATAAAAGGATAATCCTGTTCTCTTGCAAACCTGATGGCGTTAACAGCACCTTTCATACTCTTGTATGGGCTTCCCGGCGAGCACCACAGTCCGTCAAAATGATGGACAATCTCATCTGTATTTTCCTCCAGAGCTTCGGTAGGCAGCCACTGCAGTTCAAGCTCGATTCCAAGATGGCCAGCACAATGCCTTAACGCCTCATCCGTTGCCTTGTGCGATAGCCGCTCCGGATCATAGTCCCCAATTATTCCTATTTTTATTGGATTAGTCATTCCTATTCCCTCCATAGCATTAGATTTCTTTCACACATACATGTTTCCATGTATACAAACCGGGCCTGCTGAATATTTACTTCTACTGCACAATCTTTTCAGAATCTCTCTTCCTTTATCAATATTCCGTTCTTAAATAACTTTCTGTAAATTATATTGTCGGTGATATATTCAGGCATCTGAAAGTTGAAATCGCTGTCCTTTATCCGGTTTTCAAATTCCGACGCCGGATTCCATTCATGGGTATGCTTTACATATACCGGGCCCTGCTCCGGAAGTCCATATGCCGTCTCAACCTCCAGATTGTCAAAGGTGTCCTCTCCATGATAAACCGAATCATAAAGAAGGCATCCATATCCATTTGAAGGGTATGCAAAGAAGATTACTCTCTGCCTGCCGTCAGAATCACAGTAAAATCTAACGTAGTCCATATAATAGTCATAACTCTTTGTCCACATAAATAGAACCTCCTTTATACATCATCTTTCTTTTAAACAGTCTTTTCTAAAAGTATTATAACCCTGGAGTCAGCATTCAGGACCTGGCTGCCATTTTTCAGGCCTGCCAATGCCTTGTCCCAGTGGAGATACCCGCAGAAGATCAGGGAAGGCCTCGCCTTTTCTAGTGCTTTCCTGCAAATCCGAAGCAATAATTATCCCATCCAGGGATTCCGGCAGTCCTTCTACTTCCCGTATAAGAACAGGCAGCCAGGCACCAGCAATTCTCCCGTCAGGCATGATATTTCTATATTGTATTTTCTCAACTGCCTCCTCATTTAAAGTTTCGATTCTCATTGCCATTTGCAGACTTCCTCCCGTCACTTCCAATCTCTCTCAAGTCCTTGTACCAACATTAATGCAGCGCCTCTTCTATCGCTAGTCACTTAAATAAATTGTAACATAATTGGAATATTTAGCAAAATCAAAAGATATCAATATATTTTATACAAGTCATTTGATTAATAAGAAAAGCCGACGGTTTAATCGTCGACTTCAAAATGTCCAATGAAACTCATTCATCTCACCCTGCATAATTCCTCTACTTCCTTTACTATATCCGATAACCGTCCAATAAGTTTTTTCATA
>JAUZPH010000353.1 GCA_030706065.1 Bacillota bacterium
AAATAAAAATAGCTTCTAATTAAGTAAATGAGATTCCCCATCCTTTTATTAAATAGACAGCTATGCAATTTATTTATGAATACGGGCGGCCTGTCCGTATTCTTTTTATATTTCTTTTCTTTAATGCCTTTGTGCTTGAATTGTCATCTTTTAATCAAAATAAATAAAAGCTCCCTACTTTGTACGGAAAAAATAATTCCGCTCCCCATTGGATTATTTTGTTAGTTATCTTTATATCTTCATATTTTCAACACATCTTCTCTATATAATTACGATATCACGAATTAATCAGGAGGGAATTTATGAGTATTCGCAGAGAAAAAATAAAAGTTTATGATATGACCTGTTCATCCTGCGAAAACCGGGTTGAAATAGCTGTCAAGAAAATAGAAGGCGTTTCCAATGCCATGGCCAGTTACAGCGGCCAGTATGCAGTAATTGAATTTGATGATGCTATATGTAATCTGGATGAAATCAAGGAGGCCATTATCAAGGCAGGCTATACTACCGAAAGACCGAAAGACTTCAAATTCATCGGTATCCTTATTATATTTGCGGCAGTGGCCTTTCTTGGAGTCAAGGCCGGAGGTATCGATATCGATGAAAAGCTTAACAATGCCTCCTATGCAGTTCTCTTTATAGTAGGTATTCTTACTTCCATCCACTGCGTAGGAATGTGCGGCGGAATAATGCTTTCCCAGACCCTGTCCAAGGAAAGTAAAAACAAGCGTGAAGCAATTAAGCCTGCACTGCAGTATAATCTTGGAAGGGTTATTTCATATACTATCCTGGGTGGTATAATAGGAACCCTTGGCTCGGTATTTTCACTTTCCATCAAGGCTAAGGCCGGCATGGAAATATTTGCTGGTGTATTTATGATAATAATGGGCCTCAATATGGTTGGTTTCAGTGCATTCAGGAAGTTACATATTCCGATGCCTAAAGCTATATGTAAAGTTAAAGCCAAGTCCAAATCTCGTTCTTCCTTTATAGTAGGCCTTATGAATGGCCTTATGCCCTGCGGTCCGCTGCAGACCATGCAGCTTTATGCCCTTGGTACGGGAAGCTTTTTTAACGGCGCCTTATCGATGTTAGTGTTCTCCGTTGGAACTGTCCCACTTATGCTGACCTTTGGAGCACTATCCGGATTGTTGAGCAAGGGCTACACAAAGAGTATTCTTAAATTCAGCGGAGTTCTGATTATAGTATTGGGGCTTATCATGGGAAACAGGGGCTTTACCCTGGCAGGGTACAATCTGAATCCTGTTAAGGTCATTGCAAGCACCTCAACGAAACTTTTAGGCGGAAGTTCGGATAATGTTAACAATCCAAATGTGGCCAAGGCAGTTATAAAAGATGGCATACAGACTATCACTATGACTGTAAATAACAATGGCTGGACTCCTAACGTTTTTTATGTTCAGAAAGGTATACCGGTTAAATGGGTGATAAACGGGGAACAGATAAATTCCTGTAATAATGATATTGTTATCCCTTCATTGAATATAGAAATGAAAATCAAGAAGGGAGAAAATATCGTCAAGCAGTTCACCCCCGGCGACAAAGATATCCCTTTCAGCTGCTGGATGGGAATGATAAGCGGTGTAATAAAGGTTACTGATAAGCTTGAATCGGTTGATACCTCTAAAGCTGACCCGTCTCTTCCGCCGCCGAGTACCGGCCCAAGCTGCTGTGCTGCACCTGTCGGCGATGATGGTTCCTCATCAACACCAAGCACACCAAGTATATACGGGGATAATATAGCAAAGGTTCCAACCTCTACTTTAATCAATAAGGCTCAGGTTTCCGGCAAAACTCAGACAGCAGCCTTTAAGGGAATAGGCTATGAACTGAAACCCTTGATAATTGTTACAGGAAAAAGTACAGGCACAAAGCTCATTATTGATTTAAGTGAGTTTGACAACCCTGAATCAAAGTTCTCCATCGTAGATGCCAGCACTGCCAAGGAGGTTACTTCCTTCACTGGCAAGAAAGGTATAAATGAAATTGACTTTAAGCCTGAAAAGTCTGTAGGCTATGCCATAGTCAAGGATAATACCGTTATCGGCATACTTGAGGTTGTGGATGACCTGAACAAAACAGATCTTGAGTCAGTAAGAAGTAAATATCTCAACTAAAAATCATGTAATTTGCAGATTGCATATATAACCAATCATTTAAATCGATAAATTCAGACGCCTTATGATTCGTGAAGGATTATAGGGCGTCTTTATATTATCTTATCCAGCCCACTACTGCGTGCTTTGTCAGCTAAGTATATCTTTCTATATTATACACTCCCTCGGCACTATTCCCATTCATCATAATATGGTCCTTATCCTTGAAATCATTAGGATTCATTTCCCAAACGACCTTTTGATCCTTATCAAGGAGGCTCAGGCAGTAATTACTCATATAGGCCTCATGCATCATTTCTTCACCCGAATTTGCTGTCTACTGTTTATCTCTCTGATATATCAGTTGAAAATATTCAACCAGCCTGGCATTTCTTTTCTCCTGGACATCATTCATATATTTACTGAAAGTGCTGTTTATTGCCGAATTGACAAAGAAAGCCGATATAAGTACAGCACTTACAGCTCATAATATAAGAAATATATGACTTGACGGTCAGGCCGCTTTATCCATTTTAGCTTCAATAATTTTTGAGCCTTTGAATACCTTGACTATTTCCCACCAAAGGGTAGAAACTGCAGCTGCAGCGGCGGCGGAAAGAAGCTCCAATGCCGATAACGGTGCCGTTTTTGCAATCATATTGCCTGCCGGGAGGTATATTATTAAGCCCAAGGCAATGATAATTCCAATGTTAACATACATCATCACCTTATCCTTATTGGTAAGCATACCATTGAAGGCAAAAGTTTTTTCAGACTGGTTTACATATACAAGGAACAAATTCGATGCCATAAGGATTATCAGTGCGAAGCTTCTTGCGGCATTTTCATCCCAAAGAGCGTAATCTACAAGGTAAATATAGGAGCCCAGGGCTGCTGCAAATATGGTTAACCCCTGCAGTATGGATTTTGTCATCAAGCCTCCGGTGATTATTGAATCCTCTGCGGAACGGGGATTCCTGTCCATTATATCTCTTTCTGCAGGCTGCCTCTCAAAGATTATGGAACAGGTAGGGTCTATTATAAGCTCCATCAAAACAATGTGAATTGGATATAAAAACAGCGGTATTCCAAGGACAGGGGTAAGCAGTGCTATGAGGGCAATTGGAATATGGATTACAAACACGTAGCCCACAGCCTTTTTTATATTGTCATATATACGTCTTCCGTCCTTCACCGTATCCACAATGGTAGTAAAATTGTCATCCAGCAGCACCATGTCGGCAGCCTCCTTTGCCACATTGGTGCCCCTCTTTCCCATGGCAATTCCTATATCAGAGTATTTCAGCGCCGGTGCATCGTTTACTCCGTCACCGGTCATGGCAACCACTTCTCCTATATCCTTTAAGGCTTTAACAATCCGCATCTTGTGGTTTGGTATAACCCTTGCAAAGATATTGGTCACCTTTACTCTTTCCCTTAACTCCTTCTCGGATAATTCTTCAATTTCGCCTCCGGTGAGCACATTTTGTGAATTCTCAATGCCTATCTTTCCTGCGATGGAAGCAGCAGTAGTGCCATTGTCTCCGGTAATCATCACAACCCTTAAGCCTGCCCTGTGACAGGTCCTTATTGCAGTGGGTACTGTTTCTCTGGGCGGATCCTCCAGGCCAATGAGGGCCAGCAGCTTCAAAGGATTGTCACTGAGTTTTTCCGGAATATCCTCCATATCTGTTCTTTTAGCTACTGCTATAACCCGGTACCCCTGCCTTGCCAGCCTGAGCTGTTCTGCCTCTACCTTTTTGTATTCTTCCTTTGAAAGATTGCAAAGGGGGAGGATACTTTCCGGTGAACCTTTGGCTGCCAGGCAGGGCCTGCCGTCTATTTCCCACACATGGCCCATCATCTTCGTCTCCGAGGAAAAGGAATATTCACTGAGGAGGCGGTTGCTGAATATCTCTTCCTTCACAACACCGTTACAGTAGGCAAACTGCAGTATGGCCTTTTCCATGGGATCATAGGGCTCCTTCTCGCAACCTAAAGCGCTGTATGAAGCCGCTTCCTCTTTATCGGCAGTATGGTAATATACCTCCTGAACCGTCATCTGATTTTTAGTTAAAGTGCCTGTCTTATCTACGCATAATACGGACACAGCCCCCAGGGTTTCCACGGAAGGCATCCTTCTGATAAGAGAATTTTTCCTGGCAAGCCTCCAGGCTCCCATAGCCAGGAACACTGTAAGTATTACGGGAAATTCCTCAGGTATCATAGCCATAGCCAGGGTGATTCCCGCCAGAATACTGTGAGTTATTCTCTCCATAAAAACTGGTTCCCTCATTGCTGCATACGTGAATACAGTAACCATCAGAAAGCATCCAAAACCTATGAACGCACAGATCTTTATAAGTTTTCTTACCTGCTTTTCCAGTGGCGTTGAATGCTGAGGAACTGTAAGCAGTGCGGCGCCTATCCTGCCATATTCGGTA
>JAUZPH010000354.1 GCA_030706065.1 Bacillota bacterium
TATATGAAATCTTACACCTTTCACAGATCTTTCTTATCAATCTCTGTGAAATTACTGCTTTCAGGGCATCTGTCAGCAGATACCTTTTCACTCCCATTTCTACCAGCCTGTTTATTGTTCCTACTGCACTATTAGTGTGTAGGGTAGACAACACCAGATGTCCTGTTATTGCAGCTCTTAGGGCAATAAGGGCTGTCTCTTCATCCCTTATCTCTCCCACCATTATTATATCCGGATCCTGCCTTAAAACACTTCTCAGGCCTGAAGCGAAAGTTATTCCAGCCTTTGTATTTACATTAATTTGGTTTATCCCTTTCATTGTATATTCTACCGGATCCTCTATGGTAGTGATATTGACCTTCCTGTTGTTCAACTCATTTATCATGGCGTATAAAGTTGTGGATTTGCCGCTTCCTGTAGGGCCTGTGGCAAGAATTATACCCCCGCTGTTGGCAAGAATCCTCTTTACAAGAGTTCTCTGTTCATGATCCTCGTATATCATATCCAAGTTACAGAAATAGGTGCTTTTATCCAAAACCCTTATTACGAACTTTTCTCCAAACAAAGTTGGAATTGAAGAAAGCCTTAGATCATAGTATTTTCCTGTACTGCACCACTGACATTTTCCATCCTGTGGAAGTCTCTTTTCAGATATATCCATATTACTAATAACCTTAATTCTAGTAGTGACTGCATTATATATCTCAGTTAGTACCCTGGTAAATTCTATAATGTCTCCATCTATACGATATCTTATCCTTACTTCTTCCTCTTCCGGTTCTATGTGAATATCGCTTGCCCTTTGTCTGATTGCACTGTCAATTATATATTCAACAATGGTTACCGCAGGAGCACCAGCATCTTCATCCTTTATGTCAACAGACTTTGTCTTTTCATTCTCTTTCACAATTTCATCCTTTAGTGCCTCTACTGCCCTGTTAAAGGATAAGAACCTATAAGCATCCTCAATCAACATTTCCAAAAGAGTATCCTTACACTGTATCAACAGCACATTCATTTTGCAAATCAATTTCAATTTTGATTGAATTTCCATATTACTTTCACCGCTTGTGGCTATCAGCAGGTTTTCTTTATTTATTCCAAAAGGCAGCAGCTTATATTTTACGGCAAAATCCTCGGGAAGCTTTTTTAGTATATCGATATCAATATCTCTAACATTCAGTTCATTGAAATCAAAGTTATAATCCGACAATGCTTTTTCACCCCTTACCAATATTTGTATTATTAACCATTTTATTTATAATAAACATACACATTCAACATTTTTTATGGAATACAATAATGATTTTAGCCGGATGGATAATTCCATACTTGACAATTACATTTTTTTTATCATAACATTAACTATAGGACTCCAGGTTCAACATAATAGATGCGGAAATTTATTGTTTAACTTATCACCTTCAAAAAACCGGTGAAGATTCGATATTTTTTCAGGTGAATTATTTATGTTTAAATTTCCGCATCTTAAGAATATGGCTTCCGGAAAGGATGATTGGCATGGCTCTTGATGGTATATTTTTATACGCTCTATGTTCCGAACTGGAAAAGGATATATTACATGGAAAGGTAGATAAGATAAATCAACCGGAAAAGGATGAAGTTATACTAAATATCAGAAATGGCAGTAAAAGCAGGAAACTTCTTATCAGTGCAAGCTCAAACTACCCTCGGGTGCACTTTACCGAAAGAAACAAGCAAAACCCCATGCAGCCTCCAATGTTTTGCATGCTGCTGAGAAAATATCTGATTGGAAGTAAGATCGTTAAAATAGATCAGCTAAATGCAGACAGAATTCTTATTATAGATTTCGAAAGCACGGATGAGATGGGCTTTGACAGTATCTACAGCCTTATAATAGAAATTATGGGAAGACACAGTAATATTTCTCTGGTAAGGAAAAGAGATAATACTGTAATGGAAAGTATAAAACACCTTACTCCTGATATAAGCTCCTACAGATCCCTCTATCCTGGGCTTCAATACAAGTTCCCGCCGGATACAAACAAGCTGAATCCTTTTGACTTCAGCGATGAAGAATTTATAGAGAGACTGAAGGAGAAGGGTGACAATATAAACGAAGCTGCATTTTCCAGTCTGTTTTCCGGTGTAAGTACCCCTCTTTCCCGGGAAATTTATTTACGACTGGAAGCGGCGACATGCTCCATAAATGAATCCAGTAACGAGGAACTACTGGATTATATTAGGGAATTCTTCTCATCTATAAAGAAACAGAATTTTGAATTCACTTTGTTTATGGATGATGCGGAAAACTACAAGGACTTCTATTGTATTTCGTTAACCTCCATGAAATACAATAAGACACTCGCCTTTAAAGACGGCAGTTCTCTGCTGGATACCTTTTATTATGGAAAAGATAAGCAGGACCGTTTAAATCAAAAGAGTGCGGATTTGCAGCGACTTGTCTCTAATAATATTGACAGGTGCTATAAAAAAGAACAGATTCTTAAAAGCACTCTGGAGGAATGTAAAAAGAAAAACAAATTCCAGCTTTATGGGGAACTTCTTACTGCGAATATATATAACATCAAAAGAGGGGACAAAAGTGCAGAGGTATCCAATTATTATTCCGACAAGGAAGAATTTATCACAATTTCTCTGAATGAGCAGCTTAGCCCCTCTGAGAATGTACAATACTATTACAAGAGATACAACAAACTCAAAAAGACTGAAGAGGCCGCTCTGGAACAGCAAAAGCACAATGAGGCTGAAACAGAATATCTTCAGTCCGTAATAACCAATATAAGAAACTGCGACAATTATAATGAAATAGAGGAAATAAGGCGTGAATTATTGGAGACCGGCTATATCAAATTCAGAAAAACCAATGTAAAGACAAAGACTCCCCAGTCGAAGCCCCTTCATTTCAAATCCAGTGAAGGTGCTGACATATATGTTGGAAAGAATAATATACAGAACGACTTTCTCACTCTAAAATTTGCAGAGAAACAGGATATCTGGATGCATACAAAGAATATTCCCGGTTCCCATGTAATAATTAAGAAAAACGACAGCTTCACTGAGACAACTCTTGAAGAGGCTGCCATTCTTGCAGCCTATTACAGCAAGGGCAAGGATTCTACCAAGGTACCGGTGGATTACACAGAGGTGAAAAATGTAAAAAAGCCTTCAGGTGCAAAGCCTGGAATGGTTATATATTACACCAACAAAACAATATATGTTGACCCCTACGATATAAAACTGGAAAAAATATAGGCAGCTATGGATGTGTGAGTTTATATTTTAATTTATCTGGGATGTAAAATTTCCTCCAAATTGAATTCTATTTCGTTGAAATTTTACATCCGGAAAAATCGGTGAAGATTCGATATTTTCTTAATTGAAGTTATTAATGTCTAAACTCACACATCCTTTTTAGCTGCCTTGTTTCTTTTCTGAATTGATATATTGGTAATAGTAGCACTGAAGCCTTCCATTATATAGTTTTCTATTTTTATCCGCCTTTTTCTTAAAGCATTTTTCAAACTCGTAAAAGGAAGTCAAAACGAAAAAAGACCAATCCGGTAATTCTCGGTACAGTTCACCTAGTCTGTCATACAGTTTCCTGACCTGGTTCTCCTCCCCTAACCTTTCTCCATAAGGAGGATTGGTAATCAAGAAGGCATTTCTCTTCTTCGAACTGAATTCTTCCACAGGAAGTTTCTGAAAGTTAACAAACTCGTCTACCCCTGCTTTTATTGCATTATCCCTTGCCGTCTTCAGTATCCTTCCATCTATATCAGAACCATATATGACAAAAGACCGGTCATTTACTGCCTTTTTTGCATATTCCCGCACCTCTTTCCAGATGCTCTTATTAATATTAGGCCAATTCTCGCTGACAAAATTTCTCTTTAGGCCCGGAGCCATATTCCTTCCTATAAGCGCTGCTTCAATTGGAATGGTACCGGATCCGCAAAAGGGATCAAAAAGATACCTGTCCGTACTCCATTTACTTATAAGCACCAGTGCTGCAGCCAAAGTTTCCTTGAGAGGTGCTTCGCCGGCTTCTTCTCGATAGCCTCTCTTATGAAGCCCAGGGCCGGAAGTATCTATGGTCAGTGTAACAATATCCTTTAAAATGCCAACTTCAATCTTATAAACAGGCCCGTCTTCAGGAAAGACATCCTTCTTGTATTTCTTCTTCATAGATTCAATAACAGCTTTTTTAACGATGGACTGGCAGTCAGGTACACTGTATAACTTTGACTTTACTGATTTTCCGGTAACGTGCATTTTCCCATTCTCAGGCACAAGCTTCCACCAATCTACTGCCAGGGTACCCTGGAACAGTTCCTCAAAGCTTTCCGCCCTGAATTCAGTCATTTTTATAAGTACTCTGTCAGCAGTTCTAAGCCACATATTGGTGAAGGCAATGTCTCTTTCATCTCCCTCAAAGGTAACCCTGCCATTTTCCACGTTCACATCGCCATATCCCAGTTCTTTAAGTTCGCCTGCGGTTATAGCTTCTATCCCAAAGGTCGATGTTGCGATTAAATCATA
>JAUZPH010000355.1 GCA_030706065.1 Bacillota bacterium
CGGACCTCGTCAAAGGCGTCTCGGACGGATGCCTGCAATCCGGATGCGCATTAATTGGAGGCGAAACGGCGGAGATGCCCGGTTTTTACACGGAAGGAGAATATGATATTGCCGGGTTTGCAGCCGGGATAGTGGAAAAGGATAAGATTATAGACGGTTCCGGTATCAAAGATGGCGATGTTCTTATTGGTATATCATCTTCAGGATTACACAGCAACGGATATTCCCTGGTGAGGAAGCTGATACCGGATATTAATATGGATTTTCAAGGTAAACTGATGGGGGAAACTCTGCTGACACCTACGAAGATTTATGTAAAGCCTGTTTTGGAACTGTTAGGCAGCTACAACATAAAAGGAATGGCACATATTACCGGTGGCGGATTCGTTGAAAATATCCCAAGGATGTTCAAAGATAACTATACTGCTGTTATAAGCAGAAACAGCTACCCAAGACCTGCTATCTTTGATTATCTTTCATCCCTGGGTTTGGAGGAAAGCCATATGTATAATACCTTCAATATGGGCATTGGCTTTGTACTGTGTGTTGATAAAAATGATTGCGACGATATAATAAGAACCCTTCTCTGCCTTGGAGAAAATGCATATAAGATTGGATATGTATGCTCCGGAGGTGATAGTATTTGTATAGAATAGCAGTGCTGATTTCCGGAAGCGGGTCTAATCTCCAGGCTTTAATCGATAAAATAGAAAGTGGATATCTTGATTGTACAATCGAGTGTATCATCAGTGATAAAAAAGATGTTTTTGGTTTGAAGAGGGCAGAGGAGCATGACATAAAGACGTATGTACTGGAGAAAAAAGAATACGGAAGGGGATTAGCCGATGCAGTCTATGCGATAGTTAAAGGCAAGGTGGATTTAATTGTACTGGCAGGATTCCTCTCCATATTGGAGGGCGATATACTTAAAGAATTCAGAAACAGAATCATCAATATTCATCCTTCCTTGATACCAAGCTTCTGCGGCAGCGGGATGTATGGCATTAAAGTACATGAGGCTGCTGTCAAATCCGGGGTAAAGATATCAGGATGTACTGTCCATTTCGTAGATGAAGGTACGGATACCGGACCCATTATTCTGCAAAAGACTGTTCCTGTCCATTATGAGGATGATGCACGTGCACTTCAACTGAGGGTATTGGAGCAGGAACATAGCGCCTTACCTGAAGCAGTGAAGTTGCTAAGCGAAGGAAGGGTCAATGTACTTCATAATAGAGTTCAAATATCTGGTTGGGAGGATATAGATGATTAAAAGAGCTTTGATAAGTGTATTTGATAAAGAGGGTATACTGGAAGTTTCCAGGCTTTTGACGGAAAGAGACGTTGAAATTATATCTACGGGAGGAACTTACAAATATCTCAAGGAGCAGGGCATTCCGGTAACAGAAATCAGCGAAGTAACCGGATTCCCGGAAATGCTGGATGGCAGAGTAAAGACACTACACCCGATTATCCATGGAGGAATACTGGCTATAAGGGAAAATGAAGTCCATATGAATACCCTTAAGGACAAAAATATTAATACAATTGATATGGTAATCGTAAATTTATACCCGTTCTTCGAAAAAGTAACCAGTGACTTATCCTTTGAGGAGAAGATAGAGTTCATTGATATAGGCGGCCCCACAATGCTCCGGTCTGCAGCAAAAAACTTCAAGGATGTAGTAGTGGTAAGTGATAAAAATGACTATAACAAAGTAATGGAGGAGATTTCAGAGAATGGCGATGTAAGCTTCTCTACGAGAAAAAAACTGGCAGGAAAGGTATTTAACCTTACTTCAGCCTATGATGCTGCAGTATGCAGCTTCCTTCTGGATGAAGAGGAGTATCCTGAATATTATACCATCTCCTACAGGAAGGCAATGAAACTCAGGTATGGTGAGAACCCGCACCAGTCAGCGGCATACTATACATCTACAATTCACAGCGGAGCAATGAAGAATTTTGAATTCTTAAACGGAAAAGAACTGTCCTACAATAATATTAAAGACCTGGATATCGCCTGGAAGGTAGCTAATGAGTTTGAAGAAACTGCCTGCTGCGCTCTTAAGCATAACAGCCCCTGCGGAGTTGCCGTCGCTGGCACTCTGCTGGAAGCATACAAAAGGGCCTATGACTGTGACCCTGTTTCCATCTATGGTGGTATTGTAGCAGTAAATAGAAAAGTTGACAAGGATACTGCTGAGGAGATGTCAAAGATATTCCTTGAAGTAGTGGCAGCTCCGGCTTATGACGAGGATGCCCTGGAAGTATTCAGAAGAAAGAAAAACCTCAGAGTAATCAAGTGTAATGTAAAACCTCAGGATAAGCATTATATGGTGTCTGTTGATGGCGGACTGCTAGTTCAGCAGGAGGATAAGAAACAGATTAATGATTTAGTTACTGTTACAGATGCTAAACCTACGGATAAGGAAATTGAAGATATGGAATTTGGCATGAAAGTGGTAAAATACGTCAAGTCCAATGCCATAGTTGTTGTTAAGGATAAAAAGGCCATTGGCATAGGTGGGGGACAGGTGAACAGAATATGGGCTGCAACTCAGGCCCTTGACAGAGCAGGAGATGGTGTAGTCCTGGCATCAGATGCGTTTTTCCCATTTCACGATGTTGTTGATGAGGCTGCAAAGTTTGGGATAAGGTCAATAATACAACCCGGTGGTTCCATAAGGGATCAGGAATCCATAGAAGCCTGTAATAAATATGGAATTTCTATGGTGTTTACTGGAATAAGGCATTTTAAGCATTAATGGGAGGCGGCTATGGATATTTTAATCATAGGATCCGGTGGAAGAGAACATGCCATTGCCTGGAAAGCGGCACAAAACAAAGATGTAAAAACTGTTTACTGTGCACCTGGCAACGGAGGAACGCACTTTGAACATAAATGTATAAATATTGATTTAACCTCAATTGAAGATTTGAAGAATTTCGCTATAGATAAGAGTATAGATTTGACTATAGTAGGGCCGGAGGAACCCTTGACCAAGGGAGTGGTAGATGCTTTCAAAAGCTCAGGCCTCCGTGTCTTTGGGCCCTCCAGGGAAGCGGCCCAGCTTGAGGGAAGTAAAATTTATGCGAAAAATTTTATGAAAAATTATGGTGTAAAAACAGCGGAATATGCGGCCTTTGATGATTTCAAGGAAGCAAAAGGATATACCATGGAATGTTCCTATCCTGTAGTCATCAAGGCGGATGGCCTGGCAGCAGGAAAGGGTGTTGTAATATGTGAGGGCTCAGAAGAGGCTGCTGCAGTTCTTGAAGAGTTTATGATGAAAGATATTTTTGAGGGTTCAGGGAAAAAGGTTGTCATTGAAGAGTTTCTGGAGGGTGTAGAAGCTTCAATATTATCCATAACAGATGGAGAGGTAATTTTACCTTTTGTATCTGCAAAAGACCATAAGCAGATTTATGATGGGAATGAAGGGCCAAATACCGGAGGAATGGGTGCCATAGCCCCAAATCCATACTGCACGGAGAAGGTACTCAAGGAATTCATAAATAATATTATGTCACCTACACTGAAAGGTATTCAGGCTGAAAAACTTGACTATACAGGAATAATATTTTTCGGATTAATGATAACAAAAAAAGGTGTTTATCTGCTGGAATACAATGTAAGGCTGGGGGATCCTGAGACCCAGGCAGTATTATCTTTGATGGAAAGCGATTTTGTGGAATTGATTGAAAGTGCCATTGATAAAAAACTTTCCGATTATAAAATACATTGGAAAAAAGGACACAGCTGCTGTTTGATAGCTGCCTCAGGAGGATATCCGGGAAAGTATATAAAGGGGCTGCAGGTTAAAATAGCTAATATAAAAAACAGCAAGGTCTTTGGTGCAGGTATAATCGAAAATGGAGGTACCATATATACCTCCGGAGGAAGAGTACTTGCTGTTACTTCTACTGGTAATTCTCTTGAAGAGGCAATTGCAAAGGCCTATGAAGATATAAAGGAAATTGATTTTGAAGGAATCTACTACAGGAAAGACATTGGCAGGATATATTAAGTAAAAGGCGGCAAAACCGCCTTTTTTGTAGTATAATGAAGTTGTTTATCTATAACAGAGTCAAAGGAGAGAAATATATGAAACTGGATGGTAAGGTCGCTTTAATAACCGGCGCGTCCAGAGGAATTGGCAGCGCAATTGCACTTGCTTTATCCAAAAACGGAGCCAGTGTGATAATCAATTACTCTAAGGATGAGCAGGGCGCACGGGAGACCTTGAGACAAATTCAAATTGCCGGCGGCTATGCCGCAATCAAGCAATTTGACATTCGGAACTATAAAAGCTGCAGTGAGGCAGCAGATTCAATATACAGGCAATTTGGCAAGATTGATATACTTGTTAACAACGCTGGAATATCCAAGATTGGGTTGTTTATAGACTCCACTGAAGAAGATTGGAATTATCTTATCGATACAAATCTAAAAGGGACTTTCAATATGACGCACAGTGTACTCAAACATATGATGAAGTTCAAGAGCGGTTCAATATTA
>JAUZPH010000356.1 GCA_030706065.1 Bacillota bacterium
ACATTGGTTCTCTCACCTATGTTTACGAAATTATTATCCTTGTTAACTCTTACTGCCTCAAGTCCGCAAAAGACTGTCTCCTTCTCTATTTGTGGAATATTCCTTGGCTTAATGTTTCTGACGGCTTCACTGATGGCCCTTATATGTTCAGGAGTAGTACCGCAGCAGCCGCCTACTATATTAAGATGCCCTTCTTCCGCCAGCTCCCTTACCACTGCTGCCGTTTCTTCAGGAAGCTCATCGTACTCTCCAAGAGAATTCGGAAGTCCTGCATTAGGATAAAAACTGATATAGCGCTGATCAGACTTTGAAAGTTCCTTTATAAAAGGGATTAAGTCCTTTGCTCCAAAGGCGCAGTTGAGGCCTATGGTTATCACCCTTTCATTTTTTAAGCTTTCAGCAAAGGCTTCAAGTGTCTGACCGGAGAGAATCCTTCCGCTTTTATCCGTAATGGTTCCGGAAATCATAAGAGGTAAATCCAGGCCAATTTTTTCAAGAACATTCTCTGTTGCAAAAATCGCCGCTCTTGCATTCAGTGTATCAAATACGGTTTCTATCAGCAGTAAATCCACGCCACCATCTACAAGCCCCTCAATCTGCTCCTCATATGCAGCTGCCAATTCATCAAAGCTTATGTTTCTGATTCCGGGGTTTTCAACATCCGGTGACAGAGAAGCAGTCCTGTTGGTAGGGCCTATAGAGCCTGCAACAAACCTTGGCTTGCTTGAATCCTTTGCAGTATATTCATCAGCAGCCTCTCTTGCCAGTCTTGCTCCATTTAGATTCAGCTCGTATGCCTTGTTTTCCAATCCGTAATCCGCCTGAGAAATCCTGTTACTGTTAAAGGTATTTGTCTCGATGATATCCGCTCCTGCTTCAAGATAGGCTTTATGAATCTCCTTGATGACAGAAGGGTTTGTTATACATAACAAATCATTATTTCCCTTTTGGCTTCTATGACATTCACAATTCCCGTGAAACTCTACTTCGCTTAGGCCTTTCTTTTGTATACTTGTTCCCATAGCCCCGTCAAGAACAAGAATTCTTTCCTTCAAAAGAGCTTCCAGTTTAGATTTCATTAAATCACCCCATAAAAGATTAGTTTAAATAATAAAAAAACGCCTCCTGGATAGGAAGCGGCCATAATTATTCGTCATAAACTGCTTCTTATCTCTCAGCACAAGGCTGCAGGATTTAGCACATTCTAGTCTCTAACTAGTGTTGCCGGGTTTCATAGGGCCTTTCCCTCCACCACTCTTGATAAGAATCTATATTATATTAATATGAGTATATAGATTGTTACATTGCCAGTCAATAGCTTTCCTAAATGTTTCTCATATATCCGGAAAAAATTCTTATATATACAACTTTTCCTCTTGATTACAAAAAACTACGATAATTCATCATTGATAAGGATTATCCGAAAAGACGTATAGAGCTCAAATAATTATCCAAACTAACATAATAAATGTCTTATAGGGGTGATTTTCATGACACTTAAACCGATACAAGTCTCAATACTTATAGTTCAAACTGCCGCCCTGTTACTAAATCTTTATGCCATATTCATAAAGAAAGTTTCCGACAGCAGCGGCCATTGGATTGCAGTGGCTCTTGTACTTACTATCATGGCTCTCAGTATAAAATCCTGGTATGATTCAAATTCAGAAGAAAGTAATAAAAAATCAATATCTTAGCCTGGCGGCAGAATAATTCGAACCACGTAAAATTTCGAAATAGAATTCATTAGTCTTTTATCAGCACTTTGCAGCAGGATGGTAGTTTTCCTGCTGCAAATAAGGCTAATCTCTACTTAAGATATTCAACATGTCAGTAAACCAGTTTCTTCAACAACCGTTCTCCAATTGCTTCTCAATTCCCTTGATTTGATTCTTCAGAAGCGTGATCTGATCCAATTTATCCTGAGTGGCCTGCAGTGCCACCATCTGTGCAGCAATCGCCAAAAGGAGGCCACCTACCGCGGCCACAAAGTTTCCAAGCACATTTATCTCCACGGCAGTTCTTTCTTTAGCTATGGACAGAGCTGTTGACTCAGCCAGGATTGACAGTTCCTCCGGGCTGAATGAACTGAATTCTGACATTCTATCACCACTATTAAGATTTGTAAAACTTCCCATATTGAACAAGAAAGTCATACTATAGTATATTATCAGAAATAATTCTTGTGCTACAAAAAACTATCTTCTAACACTTTGGCTTCTTCCTTTTCTTCAATTCAGCTGCTATTAATATCAGCAGCGGAAGTATCACCTGAAAGGGAAAGGCATAGAATGGGTATACCTTAAAAGCCCATAGCTGCATAAGCATTATATTGTCGTATACTATGTAAGCAAAGTATGTCATAAGCAGTCCGGTCTGTATGACTATAGACTTGTAGTCCGTAAGATTAAAGACTCTGGCTATACCTTTGCAGACAGCAAACAGACATAAGGCGCTTTTTATGAATGCTCCAAATACAAATACTATGGCAACAGTGACTTCAATCCTCTCCAAAAATTCTCCAAGTCTTATTATGCTGACAGCTACGTGTGAAGGAAAGTATAGGGTTCCTAGGGTTCCACCCAGAATCAGAATATTCCTTAAAGTGAGCATTATAATTAATGTTCCAGCAAAAAATAATGATATAAAGTACACCTTATAAATAGACTTCTTGGATTTTAAGGCAAATGCGGCAGCGGTAAAAATAAAAGTTTCTGCATAAGGAAATGAAAAAGTATTAAAGGCACCCATTAAAACAGGAGCTATTCCCTCACCTAAAATTGGTTTTATAAAATGAAATTTTAGTTGGGGAATTGCCAATAGCTCTACCAATGCAATAATAAATAGCAGAAACGGAAGAACAAGCGCGCTTATTCTAGCCATGACCTCAACACCTGATTTTACAGCTATAACATCCACTAAAGCCAGACATAGCATAGGAAAAATCAGAGGTGTCTCCGGCATAGTCATAGTGTTGATAAATTCTCCGAAATTACGCATAACCAGTGCACCAAGATGAAAACCGTACCATATATAAATGACAGCAACAATATTTCCAACTAATTTTCCCAAGACCACATTTAAAATCTCATATAAATCCATACCTGGGAAAAGTACAAGAATCTTTGAATACACGAAAATTATCGGAACAGCCATTATGATGCCTGCAATTCCTGCTATCCAGGCATCATTCTTGGCAGTGCCTCCGGTTCCAACAATTAGGGTACTGCCCATAATGAATAATGATAAGAGACAAATCCCTTGTTTATCTGTAATCTGTTCTTTATACATAGTAGACCTACTTTCCGAATATAGAGATAATCATTTCACGGATAGGTGCCTCAGGACTTGGTATTCTGATACCCACACTCAATAGTACTGCAACTATAAGTGAAGTTGCACCCAATGCGGCATTAACCCAAAAGTCAGGCCATTGCTTCTGTTTATATAATGGTATAAATTCATAAATACCTAATATGACATATCCAAGCATTACTAGAATAATCATCTTTATTCACCTGCTTCAATAGGTTTTGAAAGCGCAGCGCTATTTCGGATATGAATCCTCACGCTGACATTAACTCTTGTATTCTTAAATTTATCCAACCAATTATTCTCTACACTTTTCCATACCTTAGGCTTTTCTTCACGAAGCTTTGCACCGAACCCAAATATATCAAGACGATCTTGTACCTGCATTTTTTTGATTAATTTCTCCATCCGTGTTTTCAAGTTTTCCGCGGCTTCCTGCTCCAACTTCTTTCTTCCTTCCTCCTCTACAACATCCTTACTTCCACCTATTTCATCTATAGCAACTTCTGTGTCTGTGTTAACGTTGAACTGTATTTTTCCCTCCTTAATTACAGGTTCAACTTTGGTTTTACTTTGGAATACTTCGAGAGATATAGGAATTCCCTCTTCATTTCCCTGTTCAAATTCCACAAGTATTCCGGCTTTCACCTTATTTCTGATGAATAGCAAATCCTTTGTTTCTTCATCATCAAGAAAACCTTCCAATTTATCTGCTTTAAAAATGGCTGTCCCAATGAGACTGGGAGCAACCTCTCCATTTATTTTTTTCAATTTGATAGCTGGAGCTACAGCATCCATTCCTTTTGCTTGTAATTCACCTATCATTTCCAAAACATCGGTCTGCGGAGCCTTAGCCAGAGATTTCTCATTCCTTAGTGCCTCATTTATTTCAAGACCTTTGATAATCTCTGTCGTTCCGGGTATTTGCAGAACTTCTTTTGCTGTTTCTTCTTTTGAAACAAGAATATTCACATCGGACCTGGTTTCAGAGTCTCTGGCAAACCAATCCAAAACTTCTATTACCCCATTTACAGCAATTCTCTTACTAATTATTACTGTCTTCATATGACTCCAGTATAATCTTTTTCCGGATATTGAAATCGCATTCCTTGCTGCATCAAAGATTGTCTTTCCTTCCATGGTCATAGTTCTGGATACTGCTTTAGTATTTTTTTCCCCTGTAAAATCTATAACTTCC
>JAUZPH010000357.1 GCA_030706065.1 Bacillota bacterium
AAGAAAGAAAAACCTTGAAAACCACAGCTGGGAGGTAATGTATGGAGATGCCCTGAATCTGTCTCAATATATGGAGGAGGGTTCTGTGGACACCATAATTTTCTGTTCCATTTTGCATGAGCTATTTTCATACATAGAATACGAAGGGCAAAAGTTCAATCATAATACTCTTGCAACTGCACTTAAAAGCGCCTTTGAAGTATTATCCGAGGGTGGAAGAATTATAATAAGGGACGGAATTATGACGGAACCGGTGGAGGAAAGAAGAATAATCAAGTTTCTTTCAAAAGAGGGTATGGATTTTCTGAAAAGGTACGCTTCCGATTTTACAGGAAGGCAAATTGAATTTGAAGTCACCGGCCAAAATGAGGTCGCCATGCCGGTAAATGATGTAATGGAATTTCTATATACCTATACCTGGGGAGAGAAATCCTATATACATGAGGTCAACGAACAGTTTGGCTATTTCACTCCTTCCGATTACATTGAATTCATTAAGGAGGTACTGGGTGAAGAAGCCAGTATAATCGAATGGCGTCATTTCCTTCAGGAAGGCTATACACTGGCATTATCTCAGAAGGTTCAGCTTTTCGATGAAAAGAGAAACAGTACAAGTCTCCCTGATAGTACATGTTTCATGGTGATTGAAAAACGCAAGAAATAAAAGGAGGGCATAAAGCCCTCTGTCCCTGTGGTATTTTATTAATATCTGCCATATCCTTTGCCGCAGCCTACGCAGGAAAGGAAGAACAGTGCAATAATGAATAGTATTCCGCTGTCTACTTCGTTGCATACACGTGGCCTGTCACACTCTTCATCATCGTCGTCACGTACATATCCTTTGTTGCATTTTGAGAACTGAAGAACTATAAGAATCAATATTACCAGGGTCGGGAAGCTGCAGATACAGTTATCATATGCTGGAACCGCCGGCATTGGCATTGGCATAGGCATTGCATTTGCACAACATTTGCTCATTTCCTAATCCACCTCTCTATAATGGTATAATTTTTTTTTATCCTGGTGCATGTGAGCTTCATTGGTACCTACTATATACTATGATTTGGTCTTTTTTTTGTTACTAAGGATGCGGAAATTTAGACCTTTATTATTAAACTGATATAATATCGAAGAGGGCGATTTTTCAGGATGTTAAATTTCATCATCATATTCAGCAATAAAAATTCCGAATTGACAACAGCCATATACTGTAATATAATCTAAGGTAGTCGAAAAGCCGTGAAGCGGAAAAGTACTTGCTTGGCTAACTTTCAGAGAGTGGCGTTTGGTGGAAAGCCATAGGGATCCTTCAGGGAAAATCACCGCGGAGCTGATAGCTGAATGAGGTGGCTCAAGAATAATTGATGCTTATCTAGTAAGTGAGTCCGTAATCCTACGTTACAGGATAAGGTATAAAGCCCATACTCATATTAAAGGCATTGGCTTTGTATTTGAATCTACGCTTTAGAGGTGGTATTGCGAATATAACTTCGTCCTTAAGGATGAAGTTTTTTGTTTTTTATTACTTTCTATATAGATTATTGGATATAATTTTAAGAGGTTGAAATTTGGTAATAAGTTGAAGTACTCATTCAAAAGGAAGGGGATAAACGATGTACAGAAAAGTGGATTCTTCAAGAAGCTTTGTACAAATGGAAAAAGATATATTGAAGCTTTGGGAAGAGAAGGATGTAATCCAAAAGAACTTTGATATGAACAAGGAAGGGGATTACTTTACCTTCTATGACGGGCCTCCGACAGCTAACGGAAAGCCCCATGTAGGACATATAATAACAAGGGTTATGAAGGACCTTATCCCAAGATATAAGGTAATGAAGGGCTACAAGGTATTGAGAAAGGCAGGCTGGGACACTCACGGACTTCCTGTTGAGCTTGAGATTGAAAAGAAGCTCGGCATATCCGGAAAACCTGAAATAGAGAAATATGGAGTGGAGAAGTTTATAAACCTCTGCAAGGAAAGCGTGTTTACCTATGTTAATATGTGGGAAGACATGTCCAAGAAGATTGGCTTCTGGGTTGATATGGATAATCCATATGTAACCTATCATAATGACTATATTGAGTCCGAATGGTGGGCATTAAAGACAATGTGGGATAAGGGTCTCTTATACAAGGGCCATAAGATAGTGCCCTACTGCCCAAGATGTGGAACGGGCCTTTCCTCCCATGAAGTTGCACAGGGCTACAAGGATGTAAAAGAAGCAACGGCTTTTGTTAAATTTAAAATAAAGGGAGAAACCAACAAGTATATACTTGCCTGGACAACTACTCCCTGGACACTTCCTTCCAACGTAGCACTTGCAATAAACAAAAAATATGATTATGCAGAGGTAAGAGTTCATGACGAATACTTCATCCTTGCAAAGGAATTGCTGAAAGTATTGAATCATGAATATGAGATAGTAAGAGAATTTAAGGGTGAAGAGATACTGGGAATGGAATATGAGCAGTTATTCCCCTTCTGCACCCCTGACAAGAAGGCTTTCTATGTAATACATGGAGACTTTGTAACTCTGACCGACGGTACAGGAGTGGTTCATATAGCTCCTGCCTATGGTGAAGATGACAATCTTGTGGGACAGAAGTATGGCCTTCCTCTCGTGAACCTCGTTGACGGAGAAGGTAAATTTGTAGACAGTGTAGAACCTTGGGCCGGAATGTTTGTAAAGAAGGCTGACCCGAAGATACTGGAATACATGGCTGAACATAATCAGCTTTATAAATCCGAGAAGTTTACACACTCCTATCCTCACTGCTGGAGATGCGATACACCGCTTTTGTATTATCCAAAGGACAGCTGGTTTGTAAGAATGACGTCCCTGAGGGATAAGCTTCTTGAGAATAACAACAAGATAAACTGGTATCCTGACAATATAAGAACAGGAAGGTTTGGAAAGTTCCTGGAAAATGTTATCGACTGGGGGATCTCAAGAGACAGATACTGGGGAACTCCGCTGCCGATATGGCAGTGCGAATGTGGACACAGGGAATGTATCGGAAGCATTGAAGAATTAAAACAGAAGGGTATAAATGTACCTGAAAATATAGAACTTCATAAGCCATATATTGATGCTGTAAAGCTCAAGTGTGAAAAGTGCGGAAAGGAAATGGAGAGGACCGCAGAGGTTATCGACTGCTGGTTTGACTCAGGCTCAATGCCTTTTGCACAGTATCACTATCCTTTTGAAAACAAGGAGCTGTTTGAAGCAAACTACCCTGCACAGTTTATTTCAGAAGCAGTGGATCAGACAAGAGGATGGTTCTATACCCTGCTTGCAATATCAACTGCAATATTTGACAGAAGTTCCTTCGAAAACTGCGTGGTTCTGGGTCATGTACTTGACAAGAACGGCCTGAAGATGTCGAAGCACAAGGGTAATGTGGTAGACCCCTTTGACGTAATTGAACACCAGGGTTCCGATGCCATAAGATGGCACTTCTATACCGCAAGTGCTCCATGGCTTCCAACCAGATTCTCAGAGGATGATGTAGCAGATACACAGAGAAAGTTCTTAAGTACTTTGTGGAATGTTTATTCCTTCTATGTGTTATATGCAGATTTGGATAAATTCGATCCGACAAAGTACTCAAGCTTTGTATCCGGCAATGTAATGGATAAGTGGATTATGTCAAAGCTCAATACTCTCGTGAAGACAGTGGATGAGGATTTGAACAGCTACAGAATTACTCAGGCAGCCCTTGCCATAGAGTCCTTTACTGACGAGTTATCCAACTGGTATGTAAGGAGGAACAGGTCAAGATACTGGAGCGAGGAACTGACAGATGACAAGGTTGGGGCATATGTGACACTGTACAGAGTTCTTGTTACTCTGTGTAAGGTCGCTGCACCTTTTGTACCTTTCATGACAGATGAAATCTATCAGAACCTAGTGATAAACCTTGAGGCTTCTGCGCCTGAAAGCCTGCATCTGTGCATGTGGCCTGAATATGATGCCGAAGCTGTTGACAAGGAACTTGAAGAGGCAATGGATATAGCCTACAGCATAGTGAAGCTTGGAAGAAGTGCAAGGAACGGTGCAAATATTAAGAACAGACAGCCTCTTTCGGAGATGCTTATCAGTACAAGTGCTCTTCCTGAATATTATGGAGACATAATCAAGGATGAGTTAAATATAAAGAAGGTGGAATTTGGAGCTGACCTTTCGAAATATGTTAACTTTGAAATCAAGCCTAACCTTCCTGTATTAGGCAAGACTTACGGTAAGCTTATACCGGGAATAAGGAAGGAAATAGCTTCGAGAAACCAGATGGAACTGGCCCAGACTATTCAGGCCGGAAATACCGTAACAATCGATGTGAACGGTACTGAAATTGAACTCAACAGTGAAAACCTCCTTGTAACAATGCAGGGGCTTGAAGGTTTTGCATTTGCCGGAGAAGGAAGCATAGGTGTAGTTCTCGATACCCATATAAGTGATGAGTTAAGAGAAGAGGGGCACGTGAGAGAGATTGTCAGCAA
>JAUZPH010000358.1 GCA_030706065.1 Bacillota bacterium
ATACCGTTGGTGGAAGTTACATGCAGTTCAGTGTGAGAATGGCCGCCAAATACAGCGTTGACGTTTGACAATTTGTTTGTTATGTCCATGATTGGGCCGGCAGCGGAATTATCTGCAGTACTTCCCTCATGGATTACTGCGATTATTACATCTGCAAGATTCCCATCCTTTATCTGCTTGGCAACTGCATTGACTTCTGCTGCGGCATCGGTGAAGTTAAACTTCTCCACAAAGGCCGGCATGACTATCGTAGGAGTTTCGTTTGTAATAGCTCCAACAAAAAGCTATTCTGACCCCATCTTTTTCTACTATTTTATATGGATCAAAGACTCTTGTCCCATTTGAACCGTCGGCATTTTTGTTATATAGGTTGGCGCAAATGATATTATACTTTGCATCACGCATGGTATTTGCGATAGTATCCAGGCCCCAGTCAAATTCATGATTGCCAAGGGCTGTGGTTACCATGGCGATATTGTTCAGGAAATCCTTCACCGGAACACCTTTCAACATATTTGATATGGCAGACCCCTGATATAAATCTCCACCGCCGATTACAATTGTGTTCGGATTCTGACTTTCAACATTTTTAACTCTATTGGCCAGGACCGCTGCAACTTGATTGTTGCTTGAGTCCAGAAGAGTTCCATGAAAGTCGGTAATTTCCACCAGATCAAATATCCTGTCACCTTCTGCAGCTCTGACAGTAGTTTGTCCACCAACGCCTGAAAAGCCGGATACGAACATGGCAGCTGTCAAAACCAGACTAAGCAGCTTACTTTTTTTAGCTTTCATTATAACCTTTTCTCCTCCTAAAATAAAAAATTGCAATGCACTAAACTAAAGAAGGTTCCCTCCCATCCCATTAAGATTCAGCATTGTACAGTATAATTTTATTAGGAGGATTTGCGGTATATTACACAGGAGCTTGTTACATTTGTTAAGTTATTTGTAAATTCTGCTTAACACAATAAAAAATGAATATGTTACCACATCATAAATTCGTTTCATCCCCACCATTCAAATTTCCTTTTATCTTTATTTTCATCATTGTGTTTTTCTATAGAAGACTCTTGTGCAACTGATTTCCCTTTCTGAAATGCACCAGATTCACTATTCAAGGCAGCTTCAATTATTATCTTATTTGTCTCCGATATATTAACCTTAATAGTGTATTTATACTTTCCGTTATGCAAATCTTCAATGCCGAGAACTTGCCCTTTTGACGATATTGTCTTATCTTCCGCAATAATTTTGAATTGCTGCATATTGTCTTTGAATTCAGGCAGTTTAAAACCGGAGTTAAATTCAATACCCTTCGGAGAAATGCTGCTGATTGAAACCTGCTCCCACTCGGGTGCAACAGGCCCTCTTCCGCTTTTTCCTATATAAACCATCAATTGAACCTGATCTCCAATTTTCTTATATCTTTTATATAAGCTTCTATCTTTCTTTTCTTTTAGTCTTTTAAAGCATTCGGCTGCATTTCTCAAGCAAAACCTCGATTTACCATACTCCCCTTTGGTTATGAGTTCATTCAGTTTTTCCACCGGCCCATGGTTCTCTGAAATGTCATTCAGAAATTTAACACCGTACCGGAATGTATTCTGCCCCAATTCCTCTTTTCTTAAAATGAATCCATAAAAGGCGAATATTTCTCTTTCTATTTCTAGCCTGAATTCTATGGTAAGGGCATCGCCTGGAGGCATATTTAAACCGGATAAGAACCTGAGCCCGCCGGCACTTATGTCTTCCAGGCAAATAATCCCCGTCCCTGTGGTAACGGCATTATTATTCACCTTAACAATAGAAATTTGTGTGCAAATAGGTTTTTTACATTTAACCCGGTAAGTTTTCCTGTTTTCCGCATTTTTCATAACGGTACCCTTCCCCTTAATTCTTATTATATTCCCATGCTTCGAAAGGAATTGGCCAATCTCAATCACTGGTTAATATAGATATCCCTCCCCCATTTTTCACAGTTCCAGGAAATTCAACTTATTCATACCGTAAAACGTTTCTTTGTCAATCAATTATGCCTTAAAACTACTTAATATGAATTTTACTCTTATGTTTGTGTCTAAATAAGATTTTTATTGTCGTATTCAAAATATTGTTCAATGTAACCTTCTTTTCCGTACCTTATATCTGAAGATTCTGAAATGACCATTGACATTAAAGGAATAATGCCAGATAATGTAAATATTATACAATATGTTGGACCTTCCTTATGACAAAGGCTGAGAGCACGTTTTACATTAGAGATACCGAAAGGACAGAATGAAGATTCTGTTTTACTAGCATATGTAACCGCATTCAGCCAGCGGTTAAGGCATTCCGGCATGTTTAAGCTTTTCAAAAATATCTGTTAGAAATCGGAGATGAAATATATTATACGAGGGGGGTATTTATGAATCGAAAAATTTTTTTTAGCACCGTTATTTCGGTAGTTTTGGTGGTCATCGGGGTTGTAGCATTTCTTGTCAACCAGTCAAGCCGCAGAACGGCAAATCAGGCTACGTCAGGCAATATCAAGGTCGGTGACTACGTCAGCTTCGGCAGCTACTATAGCGACCCGATACTGTGGAAGTGTGTCGATACCAGCAATGGCACCATGCTTTTATCGGAGTATATAATATGTATGAAAGCCTACGATGCTGCAGAAAGCAGTCAATGGGGTAAAGAAGGCGGCACCTATACCAAGGTGGTTGATGGACAAGAATATGGCAGCAAAGACTGGAAAACCTCGAATTTAAGAGAGTGGCTTAACAGCGATGCCAGCAAGGTGAAGTTTTCGACTCAACCTCCGGTAAAGACGGCTGTATTAAATGGGGAAAATGCCTATGCTGACGAACCGGGCTTCCTCAGTAATTTTACAGATGCAGAGCGCAGCAGCATAAAGTCGGTTTCCCACGACGGATGTTCTGATAAGGTTTATCTACTCTCAGTAGATGAGGTGTACAAATACATTGGCGGAAGCGGCTTGGAAATAGATTCCGCAAGGGATTCGTCAACCATCAGACTGCTTACAGAAAAGGCGCGGAACAACAGTGAGTTTAAGTTCAATAGCAACTGGAAAAACGATTGGTGGTATTATACCCGTACGCCGCATATACCTGATCCCAAAGATACTAGGGTTGCCACCTTCGGCGGCGGCTACTACTATTACGACAATCACATCTTTTACGGAGTCTACCCTGGTACAGGTATTGGAGGAGTGCTGCCTGCTTTAAACCTGAAATCCAATATCTGTAAATCAGGCGATGGGAGCAAGGAGAATCCCTGGGTGCTGAAGTAATCTCGAATGATAGTGATTTGCAGGGGAAATAAAAGCAGAGCACATAAAAACAGCGGAAGCAATTATAGAACAATGCCGTTATTAAGCCTTCGATAATAATTATTACTTTATCAATATAAAAACAGCCTGAAAATCCGGCTGTTTTTAATTTTCCTTAAGCATATAAAGTTAGACTGGTTAATTCCTTTCAAAAAACATCTTAAATCTGTGCTTATTCCTTATTTCGAATGTACTTAAGAGTTTTGTCCGATCTGATTTCAAAATGCCCCAGGGAAGATACAAAGGGTGCAAGCTTTGTATAACCATAGTTTCTGGTATCAAAATCCGGATATCTCTTATTAAGATTGCTGCCCAGCTCCGCCAGGTATACCCAGCCATCCTCATCAGAAATTTCAGTGATAATAGTTTTAATAGTTTCTATTAATTCTCCGATATTTGTCATACCGACTTTAGGATTTTCTTGTCTCGGTACTTCTTTAACACCCTTTGGCTCAATGGGTTTTGATGCCATGGAAGCTAGTACCTCAAGATATTTGAACTTCTCACAAGCTGATATGAAGGGTGTAGGTGTTTTCTTTTCTCCCATACCGATTACAAACATCCCCGCCTCTCTCAGCCTTGCCGCCAACCTTGTAAAATCACTGTCACTGGACACTATACAGAATCCATCAACATTATTGGAATAAAGTATATCCATGGCATCGATTATTAAAGCCGAATCTGTAGAATTCTTACCTGTTGTATAATTGTATTGCTGTATCGGATTTATTGAATAATTAAGCAGTACATTCTTCCAAGGGGCCAGCTGTGGTTTTGTCCAATCCCCATAAATTCTCTTATAGGTCGGTATTCCATGATTTGAAATTTCGTCAATTATATACTTGATATACTTTTCAGATACATTATCAGCATCAATCAAAACTGCAATTTTCTTATCTTTATCCATCAGTTATCTCCTTAAATAAAAATTTTTTAGACTGTTTTCCGCAAAGTCCATTCAATAAAGGAAAAAGAATCGCATACAAAACTCCTGAATGTTCCAAATCAGCTTTATCTGACTATGACCATAATCACCAGCTTGTACAGAACATCCACAATACCATAATTCTACAAGTAACTAAAAAACTCCTTCAAATAGCAACCAAATATTTATTTCTTTATTAAATATTGAGATTTGCTAGTG
>JAUZPH010000359.1 GCA_030706065.1 Bacillota bacterium
GGATTCAGAGAAATTGTACTTGATCCTGAGCATGGCTTCAAATTAAACGGCAGAAAGATGAAATTGAACGGAGTTTGTGAGCATCATGATTTGGGAGCACTGGGAGCAGCCTTCAATAAGACTGCCTTAAGAAGAAGATTTGTGATATTGAAGGAAATGGGAGTAAATGCAGTGCGAACTGCTCACAATATGCCTGCACCTGAGCTTATGGATCTGGCAGATGAGATGGGAATGCTTGTACTTTCTGAAGCTTTTGATATGTGGGAAAGATCGAAAACACGTTACGATTATGGAAGGTTTTTTAAAGACTGGGCCTATGCCGATGTGAAAAGCTGGATAATACGGGACAGGAATCATCCTAGCCTGCTGATGTGGAGTATAGGAAATGAAATTTATGATACCCACGCAGGTGAAAGAGGCCAGGAAATAACAAGGATGCTCATGGATTATGTAAGGGAATATGATCCGAAGGGAAATGCGAAAATAACCATAGGGTCCAATTATATGCCCTGGGAAAATGCACAAAAATGTGCCGATATTGTCAAGGTTGCAGGGTATAACTATGCGGAAAAATACTATAAGAAACATCATGAGGAACATCCGGACTGGATTATCTTTGGAAGCGAGACTTCTTCCATAGTACAAAGTAGAGGAATATACCGTTTTCCCTTTGAAAAATCCATACTGGCAGATGATGATGAGCAGTGTTCCGCACTGGGCAACAGCCCTACCAGTTGGGGGGCCAAGTCAACGGAAGCCTGTATTCTGGCGGAAAGAGATATGCATTTTTCCCTTGGACAATTTTTATGGACCGGATTTGACTATATAGGAGAGCCAACGCCATATCACACAAAGAACTCTTATTTCGGACAGATAGATACGGCTACCTTTAAGAAAGATTCCTATTATATTTATCAGGCAGAATGGACAGATTACAGAATAAAACCCATGGTGCATATTTTCCCGTATTGGGATTTTAATAAAGGCCAGATAATCGATATCAGGGTAAGTTCAAATGCACCTAAGATAGATTTGCTACTAAATGGCAGCGCAATCGGAACCTTTGACATCGACCATGAACACGGAACTCAGCTTGTAGGATGGTGGAAGGTGCCCTATGAAGAAGGAGAATTAAAGGCAATTGCCTATGATGAAACAGGAAAGGTAATTGCAACAGATATAAAGAGATCCTTTAAGGATGCCAAAAGGATTAGGCTTCAACCGGATAAAGATAAACTCACAGCAGATGGCACCGACTTGATTTTTGTTGAAATCAATATGGAAGATGAGTACGGTAATGTAGTGGAAAATGCAAATAACCGGGTGAAGGTCAAGGTTACCGGTGCAGGACGGTTGCTGGGCCTTGATAATGGTGACAGTACGGATTATGACCAGTATAAAGGACTAAGCAAGAGACTCTTCAGCGGAAAGCTCATGGCAATCATAGGAGCAACCCTGGAACCTGGAAAGATTCAGCTGGAAGTTTCATCAGCAGGTATAGAAAGCCGTATTGTCGAGTTTGAGTCTCTTCCGGTGATGGATCAAGACCTAACGGGAATCTCATCGAATATGAAAAATGTTGAGATGTCATATGTTATGGGCAGCAGTGAGGAAATTCCTCTCCGCAAAATTGAAATCACCAGCGATTCAGGACAGGTGTTTGACGTGACCAGGAAAGAGATGGTTGTCAGAGCAAAACTGTATCCGGAAAATACTTCATATCAGGAAGTGGAATGGAGCGTAGTGAATGATGCCGGAATTCCGTCAAACATTGCCAAGATAGAAGCAATTGGCCATGAAGCTTGGGTATCCGCCTTTGGTGATGGAGAATTCCGAGTCCGTTGTACAAGCAAGAATGGCAGCGAGAAGACAAAGCTGATATCCCAGTTGGAATTTAAGGTAGTTGAACTGGGTATGGCCTACAAGGATCCCTATGGATTCATATCTGCAGGGCTCTATGATTATAGTAAAGGTGAAGTGACAAACGGAAATGAAAGAGGAGCAGCTACCAGCAGAAATGGTGAAACACAGGTAGGTTTTCACGGAATAGATTTTGGCGGCTATGGCTCTGATACAATAACAATTCCGATTTTTGCCTTAAGCAGTGAGGAATACTCCCTACAGATTTGGGAAGGTATGCCCGGTGAAGAGGGCAGTGAACTACTGGCGGATGTTATCTATCAAAAGGAATCCGAGTGGAATGTATATCAGGAAGAAACCTACCGCCTGGCGAAAAGGCTTAGGGGAATAACTTCCATCTGTTTTGTACTCCATGCTAAGGTTCATATCAAGGGCTTTTCCTTTGAAAAGAAGAACGGTACCTTTGAACTGAATAATGCTGCGGAGTGTAATCATATCTATGGGGATACTTTTACAATAAAGGGGACCCGCGTAGAAGGCATTGGAAATAATGTCTCTCTGGAATTTGAAGGCATGGATTTTACAAGTAGCGGTGCAAGTAAGCTGGTAGTTTGCGGCAGGTCTCCAATTGATAAGAATACCATTCATATCCACTTCGCCGGTGATGAAGGTGAAAGTACACAACTGGTGGAATTTACCCAGTCTAATGACTACGAGGAGCGGGTATTTGAAATCAGCAGGGTAGCAGGAGTACAAAATGTAACCTTTATATTCCTGCCGGGAAGCAATTTTGATTTCGGCTGGTTACGTTTTGAACCTTAGAAACCTCCGATATATTTATAAGATTATTGAATATCTGGAAAGGAAGATATAATATGCAGAACAAATCTTTTTATGCACATCACAGTTCTTTTGGAGCATTTTCAAGTTTTATGGTTGGAAAGATAGGTTTGGGGGGAGGCTTTGTTTTAAGTGACGTAAGGCCGCCTCAGAATAATATGCTTATAGGCTACAAGCAGGAGGGGAATATAAGACTGATGCCCTTCCTTACATTAAGCGATAAAAGTGCCGAAGAGGAATTTACAGGAGAGGTAGATAGTACAAAGAAGGCTCATTCATTTTCACTGATTTCTGAAGAAGAGATCTGCAGAGAGATGAACTGGGCATCGGATACATGGACTGCGGGTAGCCTGAAGTTCTCCATTATAACTCCCTTTGGAGAGGTAAAGGATCCTGCTGTGATGACAGAAGAGGAGAAAAAGTTTGCCTTTGCCCCAGTGATATTTGCACAGTTGACTTTTGATAACAGTGGGAAAGATACAGATGCAGAAATGATATTTGGACTTGAGGGGCCAAAGAGAAGATTATCCATAACTACTGATGGAAAGTATTTTGGTGCAGCAAGCGAAAGAAGGTACGGATTTGCAGCTTTAGCTTCCGATGATATAAAAGAACTTTCAAGACTTGATATCCTGACTTCCTGGGCCAACGACAACTATCAGAACCATGACCTTGGAAGAGCTCCATCCCTTATATTCAAGGTACCAGCCGGTGAAGTGAGAACTTACACCATAGCTCTTGCAACCTATCAGGATGGAACTGTAACAACAGGAATCGATACGGATTTCTACTATACAGGTCTGTTCAAGTCACTTGAAGATGTACTTGATTACGGTTTGAGAAACTTCGACTGCTATTTAAATCTGGCAGCAAAGAGAGACAAGGAACTTAAGGAATCCGGTTTGAACGAACACAGGAGATTCCTCATAGCCCATGCCACTCACAGCTATCATGCCAGCAGCCAGCTCATGAAGAAGGCAGATGGTTCCGCTCTTTGGGTGGTCAATGAGGGGGAATATATAATGATGAATACCTTTGACCTGACGGTAGACCATGTATTCTATGAAATGAAGTTCCATCCATGGACTATTACAAATGCCCTGGATTTATTCGTAGAAAGATACAGCTACTACGACCAGGCAGGATTGGCTTTTACTCATGACATGGGAGTTTCCAACGGATTCTCACCGAAGGAATATTCTTCATATGAGCTTCCAAACCTTGATGGATGTTTCAGCTATATGACCCACGAGGAACTATTGAACTGGATATTGACCGGTGCAGTCTATGCCCTGAAAATGCAGGATAGAGAATGGCTGAAGAAGAACATAAAAGTCTTTACCGAATGCTTTGAGTCTCTGGCAGCAAGAGATAAAAACAATGACGGTATAATGGATATAGACAGCACAAGGTGTGAAGCAGGTGCTGAAATAACAACCTATGACAGTCTTGATGTGAGCCTTGGCCAGGCAAGAAACAATCTCTACCTGGGAGTAAAGAGCTGGTCTGCCTATGTACTTTTCGGAAGGATTTTCAAGGAGTTTAATCTGGAGGAACTTTCAACAAGGGCCCTGGCTAAAGCAAAGGCAGCTGCAGGTACCGTAGTAAGCAAATTTGATGAGAAAGAGCAGTATATACCTGCAGTATTTGAAAAGGGAAATACTTCAAGGATAATTCCTGCAGTAGAGGCTCTTATATATCCATATATCATCGGGGATTCCTCGGCAGTGAGTGAAGAGGGCGCTTACGGAGAAATGATAAAAGTACTGAAAAAGCA
>JAUZPH010000036.1 GCA_030706065.1 Bacillota bacterium
CTAGAGTCTTGGGGAAGGTTACCGGAAGTTTGCCTGAAGGATTTACATCTCCTAAAAGCACTTCCGCCAGGGCATAGCCGCCCTCAATTCCCGAATACCAGCTCTGAACTACCGCAGCCGCATCATCTATCCATTCATTCATTTCCACCGGTGACCCCGAAATCATAACCACCACTGTATTTTTATTTACTTCAACTATTCTCTTTATTAACTCATCCTGGCCATAGGGCAGCTTCAAATCAGTTCTATCCAGCCCCTCTGTGTCAAAGCTGTGATTCAACCCACCGACAAACACTACAGTATCTGCAGCTTTTGCAATTTGAAGAGCCTCTTTCATAAGCTTTTCTTTATCGGCATCAGCCTCGCTGCTGTAGCCCCGGGCAAAGCCCACCTCCGTATTGCCGCCTAACTTCATCTTCAATCCCAGCAGCGGAGAAATTTCATAAAGTGCCTTGATTTCGGCACTGCCACCGCCGTTGGAATGAAGCCTCTCAGCGTTATCTCCTATCACCGCAAGCCTTTTGATTTTCTTTTCATTTAGAGGAAGCATTGAATTTTCATTTTTAAGGAGAACCACTGCCTCCCTTGCGGTATCCAGTGCCTTCTCCCTGTGTTCGCGGGTATTATATGCACCCTTGAACCTGTCATGGTCGAACATTTTGAGTTTGAACATCAGCCTCAGTATTCTCCTTACCTTTTCATTCACTGCCTCTTCCTTTATTTCTCCGCTCCTTACTTTCTCTATAAGCGGGTCTGCCATAAAATGCTCATTGAAGCTGCTTGTTACATTCATTTCTATATCCAATCCGTTGTAAGCAGCCTCAAAGGTATCATGAACTGCTCCCCAATCGGATATTACAACTCCATCATAGCTCCACTGTCCCTTTAAAACGTCATTAATAAGATAATCATTATGAGAACAGTGTGTCCCTCTATACTTATTATAGGCTCCCATAATTGTATATGAATTGCCTTCCTTAACTGCTGCCTCAAACCCTGGAAGATATATCTCTCTTAATGTTCTTTCATCGACTTCCACATTAACAGCAAGCCTTTCCGTCTCCTGGTTATTAAGGGCAAAATGCTTGACACAGGCTGCCACGTCATTTTCCTGAACGCCTTTTATAAAAGGGACAGCCATTTGTGAAATTAAATATGGGTCTTCGCTCATATACTCGAAGTTTCTTCCGCACAAAGGGCTCCTGTGAATGTTTATACCCGGTGCAAGTATAACATCCTTTCCCCTCCCTCTGGCCTCATCGCCCAATACCCTGCCGCTTTCATACGCCAGTTCCCGGTTCCAGGTTGCTGCCAGGGCAGTGTTACAGGGCAGATATGTCACAAAGTCATCTGAATAATCCAATGAGTTCCAATTGTCATTCGGGAATTCCTTTCTTACACCCATAGGCCCGTCTGACATTTTGAGCGGCGGTATACCAAGCCTCTCTACTGCTGCGGTTCTAAAAAGGCCTGCGCCATGGCACATGGACACCTTTTCCTCCAAGGTCATGCTGCCGATTAATTCTTCAATTTTATTTTCTGCTGCTTCATTATTTCCCTTAATCATGAAATTTCCTCCTAAAGTTTATCTTAGAAAATCTGCGATTGCAGAGTTTTAGTTCCTACCCTGGCAACCGCAGATTTTTTAATGCTTATGCTAGTTTATATTTAATAACTTTTGCCCCCGGTATCGGTAGTAATTTAATGCCCTTCTCTTCTGCCTTTACCTCAGCACCTTCAACGTCCTCAATATGGAATATACCGTTCAGGAAAACACTCCACTGCTCCGTCTCTGATTCAACATTTATTGTTACGAAGCTGCCATTTCGGCTTGCTGAAATGCTCAGCTCTCTCTGTGCCTTCATATTCAGCACCTCTGTTCTTGCGGTATTTCCATCTGCAAGTTCATATATATTTAGTGTAACTCCATCTGCATAATTATAATCGGGTTTCCTGTTTTCACTACCCACGGCAATTATGCTGTTTGCTCTTACCATTAGAGGCAGGCTCAAATAGCCGTGTTTTTCTTTAATCCAGCGGCCGCCTTCTACCTTCTCGCCAGTGAAATAATTTGTCCAGGTACCCTGAGGCAGATAATACGAAGCCTCTCCTCTATCATTTAAAATAGGTGAAACCAGCAGGGAGCTTCCCAACATGTACTGACGGTCCAGATAACTGCAGGTAGGATCATTCTGGAATTCCAAAATCATTGACCTCATGACGGGAATACCTGTCTTTGACGCCTCTGCTGCTGTTTTATAAAGGTATGGCATCAAGCTGCATTTGAGCTTTGAAAAATGCCTTACTACATCAACCGCCTCTTCATCATAGAGCCACGGCACTCTGTAGGAGGTACTTCCATGCAGACGGCTGTGTGAGGATAGAAGCCCAAAGGCTGCCCATCTCTTGTACACGTCAGCAGTAGAAGTGCTTTCAAAACCTCCTATGTCATGACTCCAGAAACCAAAGCCGGACATACACAAGGACAGTCCGCCCCTCAGGCTTTCAGCCATGGACTCATAGTCAGCAGTACAGTCTCCGCCCCAATGCACTGGGAACTGCTGTCCGCCGGCTGTAGCAGATCTTGCAAACACCGCTGCCTCATCATTGCCTAATTTCTCTTTTAAGGTCTCAAAGACAACCTTATTATAGAGCTGAGTATAGTAGTTGTGCATCTTCATCGGATCTGATCCGTCATAGTAAACCACATCAGTAGGTATTCTCTCGCCGAAATCCGTCTTGAAGCAGTCCACTCCCATATCTATCAGGTCCTTCAGCTTATCCGAAAACCACCTGCAGGCACCAGGGTTTGTAAAATCCACTATCCCCATGGCTGGCTGCCACATATCCCACTGCCATACATCTCCATTGGCCTTTTTTATGAGGTAGCCGCTTTCCATACCCTCCTGGAAAAGCTTTGATTCCTGTGCTATATACGGATTTATCCAAACACAGATTTTTAATCCCTTTTCCTTCAAGCGTTTAAGCATTCCCCTTGGATCAGGGAACACTCTCTTATCCCACTCAAAATTACACCAGTTGAAGTCCTTCATCCAGAAGCAGTCAAAGTGGAATACATGCAGAGGCACATCTCTCTCTGCCATACCGTCTACAAAGCCTGTTACTGTCTTCTCATCGTACTGTGTTGTAAAGGAAGTAGTAAGCCATAGTCCAAAGGTCCAGGCAGGTGGCAGCGCCGGTTTTCCAGTGAGGGTTGTATAGTTTTGCAGTACATCCTTCATGGAGCCGCCGCCTATTACGAAATAGTCAAGGCTCTCACCTGGTACACTGAATTGAACCTTTGTAACCTTTTCCGATCCAACCTCGAAAGAAACCCGCTCAGGATGATTTACAAAAACTCCATATCCCTTGTTTGTTATATAGAAAGGAATATTCTTATAGGACTGTTCAGTACTTGTACCTCCGTCTTCATTCCAGATCTCAACGGTTTGTCCGTTCTTTATAAAGGGAGTAAACCTCTCACCCAGGCCATAAATCATCTCCCCAACAGAGAGCCCAAGCTGTTCTCTCATGAAATTGCCATCTTCTCCGGTCTTTACATAAGCCATATTTCTGCTTCCGCTGGAAGTAAGCCTTTCTTCACCTTTGTAAAAATCCATTGACCATCCATTTTGCTTGTTTATTCTTACACTCAAGCTGCCGCTGGTGAATTTCAGCAGGCTGTCATCCTCTTCTATATATACCTCAGTATTGTTATCCGTATTAATTTCAAAGTCAGGTCCCTTTTTATTTACTCCCATGTAATGAAAGGCCTGAATCCTTATAACATCCGGAAGCGGTGATGAAATCTTATAAGTTATAACGGGCCCTCCCAAAGTGTCTCCCCTGTGATTGATTTTCTTGCAGGGAGCATAAATTGTAAGAGTCTTGTTGTCATTTCCTGTGCTGTACACTTCTGCAGGGCTGAAGGTTTCAACCCCTTCCTTGTTAAGCCAGCAGCCATTACTAAATTTCATAGAAATTTCTCCTTTCGTTGTTTTCTTGATGCACTAATCTTTTTTTCAATATTATGAGCTAGTTCCATTAACGACATATGACCTGCCTGCTTCTGTAGAAAACTCAATAATTGAGTCCTCGGCATTGGAGCTATATTCCACTTTTGACCCCTCACAGAATATTTCAACCGGGCCGTCTACTCTTAGCCAGCATTTGCTGCCTTTAATGGATTTTATTACAGCTTTTATCAATTTATTATCCTTCCATTCAATATCTATTTCAAAGCCTCCTCTTGCTCTGAGGCCTCTTATAAAGCCTTCGTCCCAGGCCTTCGGCAGTGCAGGGAGTAAATGTAGTTCTCCTGCATGGCTCTGAAGAAGCATCTCCGCTATTCCTGCGGTTCCACCGAAGTTACCGTCTATCTGGAAGGGAGGATGGTTATCGAATAAGTTATTCAGTGTTGACCTTTTAAGCAGTTCCATCACATTCTCATATGCCTTCTCTCCATCCTGGAGTCTTGACCACATATTTATGATCCAGGCCCTGCTCCAGCCCGTATGCCCGCCTCCATGAGCAAGCCTTCTATTCAAGGTTGCTCTGGCAGCAGATGCCAGCTCAGGAGTATTTTTTACAGTAATCTGATTTGATGGGTGCAGGGCAAAAAGCTGTGAAATATGTCTGTGCCCGGGTTCTACCTCGTCATAATCCACTGCCCACTCCTGGATTTGTCCGTATTTGCCCACTTTGGGTTTAGGCAATCTTTGGAGCATGCTGCTTAATTTGCTGCCAAATTCCCAGTCTATGTCTAGAATCTCCGCAGCTTTGATACAATCAGAAAAAAGCGCATGAATTATCTGGCTGTCCATGGATGGCCCCATGCATAGGCTTCCACTCTCTCCGCTGGGAAGCAGATAGGTGTTTTCAGGTGATACGGAAGGGCACGTAACCAGATGCCCCTGACCATCTTCAAGAAGAAAGTCCACAAAGAATTCAGCGGCTTCCTTCATAGTTTCATAAACTTTAGACAAAAACTCCTTATCCAGGCTGAATTCATAGTGCTCCCAAAGGTGCAGACAGACCCATGCAGCTCCCATGGGCCATTGAGTAGCCGGCTTCCACAGGTCCTGCGGTGCTGTATCTCCCCACAGGTCGGTGTTATGGTGGCAGGTGAAGCCGCCGCAGTCATACATCTTTCTTGCGGTAATTCTTCCGGGCATTCTCATCCTCTCTATTAGGTCAAACAACGGACTGTGGCACTCTGAGAGATTACAGGTTTCAACAGGCCAGTAGTTCATCTGCGTATTGATATTTATCGTATATTTGCTGTCCCACGGCGGGTACATATCCTTGTTCCATATGCCTTGAAGGTTTGCCGCCTGGGTTCCCGGCCTGCTGCAGGAGATCAGGAGGTAACGCCCGAACTGGAAATACAGGCTTACAAGGCCTGGGTCAGCCTTCCCTTCCTTTACCCTCTTCAACCTCTGATCCGTCGGCAGTTCATCCAACCCTTCTTCGCTGTCTTTCTGTATTAAATCTATATCCATCCTTTTGAAATATCTCTGATATTCTTCAATGTGTTCAGCTTTTAATCTTTCATAGCTGACAGCAGAAGCCTCTTCAACAGCCTGACAGCACCACTTTTCAGGATCAGCCTCATAAAAGGTGGTTCTGGCTGCAAGATACAGGGTGACTTTGTCTGCATTTTCAATCTGCAGTATATTGCCTAGTCTGTATACTCTTCCACCTTCACACACTGCTTTTAAGACTGTTCTGAAACTTACGCCTCCCATACCGCAGTTGCCACGCATTACTATGGTATCCTGAGAAAGTCCTTTCAGTTCATCTATATCCCTTCCCCTATCAAGCCTGACTCTTAAATTGATACCTCCAGGCTTGCCCGACGTTATGTTGGTGACCATCACATTATGCACCGCACTGGAGAAGGTTTCTCTGCAGTATACTGCTTCATCAATACTATATTTTACAGATACCAGGGCTTTATCTAAATCCAGCTCTCGCCTGTAATTTTTTACTTCCTTCTCCTGTTCCTTGAATTCCAGAAACAGCTCTCCCAGGGTTTGATACTGCCTGGCACTTTCCGGAGTTCCGGACATTGACCAAAAGGCCAGTTCCTCTGCTTCCTTCAATCTGCCCTCGAATAAATGCCTGCGTATTACCGGCAGGTACTTTAATGCGTCTTCACTATTCCTGTCCCTTGGTCCGCCATAGTATACGCTGTCCTCATTCAGTTGTATACGTTCTCTGCCTGTACCGCCAAAAACCATACCGCCAAGGGTGCCATTTCCTATTGGAAGTGCTTCGTTCCAAATGTCCAGTGCTGCAGGCTCTGTATACCATAATTTCATCTTTACATCACCTCTTTCATTTATGTCCACTAATAATTCGCATATATAGGTAAAGATGTATGAGTTTAAACATTAACTATTCACATAGGGAATTGCCGAATCTTCAACGGTTTTTACTATATGATAAATTAAAGTATAAACTCACACATCTACATAATAATTTAAAAAGGAGCTTTAACATATCCGAAAAATATATATGATTTCATACAGAATTTAGAGAATTTATTTTTGATAAACTGTCTCCATAACTGTCAATTTTCAATTGTCAATTACTTTGCATTCTTTCTGGCTTCAAATTGCTTCTGAGCCTGGCCTATATAGAATTTTACCACATCCTCATAACCCAGACTTTTGGCCTTGCCGATCATTTCCTTCTGCAGCGAAGTAAATTCAGAATCGCTGTTTGCAAATACCATCTTCCAGGAATATTCCTTGATCACAGCTGAAATCTGATTCTGCTTTTGTTGAAGGGAACTTCCTGGAGTATCTGTACTTATACTTAGTGCAGTGCTTACGGCAATCATATTATTTTTCAAAAGATATTCCTTCTGAGTCTGAGCCCCCATGGCATTCCTCCAGCTCTCATCAAGTTTTGTCGGGTTACTGTTCAAGCTTGACTGCCACAAGTTATAATCATAAGGTTCATTAAAATCCGGATTTATAGAGGTTAATTTCACAGTGGTGAAATTCATTTGGTTTACACCTTCCTTGAAAGACCCTCCTCCAAATTGCTCAGTTACTGTTACATCGTTTGTAGGAAGTGCTGCTTTGCCAAAGTCTGTTACAACAGGCTTTCCATCTCTCATATCCCAAGCCAGCCCTTTTGGTCCGTAGTTGGCAGTCATAATTCCTTCAGGTGTATACAGCCAGTCAATAAACTTCATAACTCTGTCCGGCTCCTTAGCCTTGGAACCGATGGCGATTACTCTGTTTCCGCCATAGCTTGTAAAACCATATGAATATACACTCTCGTCGCTGAAGGGTACGAAAGCCATTCCTTTACCTTCCGCTACTCTTTCAGGAGTATTATAGGCCCCGTCCAGCCATGGAAACCAGTCAAATAATATCTGTCCATCCATTAACTTATTACCGTAGTCATCAAACTTCTGTGCTATTGAATCCGGGTCAACAAGTCCCATTTTGTTGGCATCATAATATAATTTGAGGGTTCTTAAATAGTATCCTTTTGGATCAAGGATATCCTGATATTTTTCTTGATTTGCATGTACTAAAAGGAATCCCAGTTCATCGTATCCCTGCATGCAAGCAAACTGTTTTGCAGCCATCATCATATTGTTATCCCAATCTGCCCACATGGAGAAGCCATATGTTGGTCTTCCCGAATCACTTTTCGGATTCACTTCCTGCATTTTCTTCAGTACCGGCAGGAGATCTTCCATGGATTTCATCCGTGGGCTGCCTACTTTTTCATAAATATCCCATCTTAAATCAGAGCCGTAAATCATTGTGTTCCCCTCTGAGGGTGATGCTGGAGGCATATTGGCAATTTCGTGCCCAAGGCCGAATACACTCTTCCCGGAGCCAAAGTTTGTTTCATTCTTCTCAACAGCCTTTGGATAATTCCTTAGTATATCCTGCCCATACTTGTCCAGTAACCCGTCCTTCGTCCAATCCAGAAGAAGTCCTGATTTTATGGCATCAATATACTTTTGGTCATCATTCCCAAAAATAACTATATCCCCGAGATTTCCTGCAGCCATCATAGAAGCATATTTGGAATCTCCACCCTGAAGGTTTGGTGCAATTATATTCAGTTCAATATTGAATTTATCTTTAACCACTTTGCCAAACCAGCCGCTTTGTTCCCCGGCATAGTTGGCAAGCATGGAAAGCACATCAATCTTCAATGTTTTTTCCTGACTGTCTACTGCAGTCTTGCTAACTTCTTTTACCTCGTTTTTGCAGCCCTGGAGGCCTGCTGAAATTGCAGTTATCACAGTAATTGAAATAAACGTATTCAAAACCCTGGTAAAGCTCTTTCTCATTAGTCTTCCTCCTTTTGTAGTATATCAGCTTAATTCCTGACTGCCACTTTTACAGCTTCCAGCAGTCCATGTTTTTCTATCGGTTTTAAAACGCAGGCAGCTAAAGATAATCATATTCTTCAACGAAATTTCCTCTTATAAGCTATCTATAATTATTGTTATTACCGTTCCAATGCCGGGTCTGCTGTAAATTTCAAAGCTGCTGCCTTCGCTGTAATATGCCTTAAGCCTTTCCATTACGTTTTTTACTGCATATCCGCTTCCGCTGGAACGGTCAGCATGTCCTGATAATACTTCCTCCAGAACTTCCCTGTTCATTCCCACTCCATCATCAATGATTTTGAAGCATAGCTTGTCATCAAGTATCCTTGCCCTTATAACAATGGTTCCGTGACTGCGTTTGGGTTCTATGCCATGATTCAAGGCATTCTCAACAAGGGGCTGCAGTAAGGTTTTAATCATCCTGTGATTGTAAATCTCTTCATCTATATCATAAACAACATCAAACATGTCCTCAAACCTGAATTTCTGAATATTTAAATATGCCTTTACCATATCAATTTCTTCTTTTGCAGTAATTTCATTTCTACCTTTGCTTAATACCAGCCTGTAAAACTTGGCCAGAGAATTTGATATTTTCTCTATTTCTGTGGATTTTACCTTTCTTGCCGCCCAGGTTATTGTTGCAAGAGTATTATATAAAAAATGTGGGTTTATCTGGGCTTCAAGAATTCTCAGTTCCGTTTCCTTCTCCATCAGTTGTATCTTATATACCGTTTCCACCAAGTCATGTATTCGACTTGTCATATGATTGAAGCTCAAGCCCAATTCCCCAAACTCATCCCTGGACTTGACTTCCACGGAAACATTAAGATTTCCCTCCCTTACCTGCTTCATAGCCTTCACCAGAGTCTTGATTCTCCTAAGCAGTGCAGAAGTAGTGATATATATGATAATTCCCAGCAGAACGGAGGAAAAGAGTAACACTGCCACGATTTTTCCAAAGCCCTGCTTTACATCATTGTTAAAATGATTTATAGGAAAGATTCCTACAATATTACAGCCAATTTCATCTACAGGAACGGAAATAACTATTGAATTCACACCGTTTATTTCCTGCACCTTGTTAACCCTCTGGTTTACCGAGAAACTCTCGAAGCCTGTACTGGAGACACTCTTTTGAAACATATCAGGATTATTATTTGATATTATGGTATTCTTGCTGTCTACAACAAATACACTGCCAAACTTCGTTACAATTGGGTCTCTCAACATGTTGAACAGTACGCTTTCTTTCACATCTGTCTCCAGAATCCCCGTTTCCTGATATGTGTCCTTTGAGATAATTCTTCTTGAAAAGGTAAGTACCTGATCTGAATCTCCCTTGTCATTCACCCTGTTATAAGAGTTATCCCTATGGGTGCTCGTCCACCCGTCCTGCTGCTTTTTGTTGACCATTAACTCCTTATAAACCTGAGGGTCGTTGAATCTGTTTATACTGTTGAAACTGAAGGTCTTCTCGGTAACTATATTGTCAGACATATACAGCCTCATGGAATTTATAATACTGTTCAGCTTGATAACATGCTCAATGGTGGGTGATATTTCGAACTGATAATCCTTTAACTGCTCAAGGTCATCATCATACCTTATATCTAAAAAATTTTGTACATTGGTGTCAAAGGTTATATTAGCGGAGGCACTCTCGATTAAACTCTGCTTCTGAAGTATGCTCTCCTTAACCTGGAGAATATTCTGCTCCATTACAAGGCTTGCCTGCTTAATGGAGGTATTGGAGGTCTGAACATATAAATAAATTGCGGTTATTATTATCTGTATAACTAAGATTCCCAAATATGCTGACGCAAATTTCCAGCTTACATTGAGATTTCTATAAAAGCTTAACAACTTCTTCATTTTATCACCGTCTCCGTTGTCTATTATATGTAACCATTTTCACTGCTTATGATGTAAATGTCAAGTCATTCTGCCATTCGAAAAGAAAATGTATAAAAAGTATATGAATTTATGTCTAATAATAATAATGTATCCTATGGAAACGTTATGATAATATCTTAAATACCGACATAGCCTACAGACTTTCGACATTCTAGTGTCAGAAATATATGTTTCAGATTGATAGGCTGGTCTTAAGGTCTATTCCAATGAGGAGGTGGATGATGATTTTCTCTATAACACCAAAATTTAACAGGTGGTGGTTGCTAAAATGACTGAAGCTAAATTCGAAAAGGCCAATCTAAGGTCAGAAAGTCAATTACAAAAAACAAGTGCCCGGATGCTTCTATTACGCGTAGTGGTGATTCTGCTTGTAATCGCAATAGTTATTCCTGCGCTGAACCCTGCAAGGGTAAGTGGTCTCATTGATAAAAATGCTGCTTTCTTTACTATGGCAATATCCTACAAGTCACTGACTGCCGGCTTTATACGAGCGGTTAACAGAGGATGGGTTGAAAGCAGTACACTGCTTAATATCTACCTTGCCTCGCTCTTAAGTTTTCTCTGCATAATCGTAGTGGCAGCAGGATGTTGTATGACCTTGGGTAAAAGGCGTCTGCAAAAGCTGGGCACTCTCGTAATTACTGTCGGCAGTGCTGTAGGAATACTTGCCCTGCTGCTTTTGATGCCGGCATACAACGCTCTTTCAGGAAGTACAAAACTATCTACTGTTCAGCCTATGCTCCCTACGGGATTTTGGTTTTTTATTGTTTTGTTTGTTGTATGTGGAGTATTTGGCTTTGCCAATATGAAGATGATTCCTAAACCAGTCGAGTTGGACAAGTACGAGATGGAGGCAAAGTATAAGCTGTTCCTAATGATTCTGCCCTTTGCAATTCTCTGCTTCACATTCTCATACCTGCCGCTTTGGGGTTGGCGTTATTCCTTCTTTGACTATAAACCAGGCCTGGCGCTAAGCTTCGATAATTTCGTAGGCTTCAAGTGGTTTACATTTCTGTTCAGAAATGCAGCCAGCAGAGAAGATATTGCAAGAGTTATGACAAATACTCTGGCTATGAGCGGAATCGGTATTGTAACCTCCTTCCTGCCAATGGCCTTCGCAATTTGTCTTACAGAAATCAAATCCGGCAGGTTCAGAAAGCTGATTCAGATTGTTACAACCATACCTAATTTCATCAGCTGGGTTCTGGTTTTCAGTTTTGCCTTTGCATTATTCTCAACAGATGGTTTCATTAACTCCGTTTTGATTGATTTAGGCTTGATTAAAACAGGAAGCAATTATTTAATGAGCGGTTCTCACGTATGGCTTAAAATGTGGGCATTGGGTACCTGGAAAGGCCTTGGATGGGGTGCCATTATATACATTGCCGGTATCTCCAGCATTGACCAGCAGCTCTATGAGGCAGCTACCGTAGATGGTGCAGGAAGGTTTAAGAGGATATGGCATATCACAGTGCCGGGGTTGATGCCTACCTTCTATGTACTGCTTCTTCTGTCAATTGCCGGTATTCTTTCAAACGGAATGGATCAATACTATGTATTTAGAAATTCTTCCAATCAAAATCCCATTGAGGTCCTGGATTTATATGTTTATCTATTAGGCCTTGGCGGTAATGGTTCCGGAAACATACCACTTGCGACTGTGGTCGGTATGATGAAATCTATTATTAGTATCTCATTATTAATGGGTGCAAACAGGGTTTCCAGACTCTTACGCGGCCAGAGTATTGTATAGGAGGTATACGGATGAGTACAGCTAAAACAAATAATCCAATTATTGAGCAGTCCCAATCAGCAATTCTTCCTGCAGGAAAGCCCAGAAAAAAAAGACGCAGAACCGAGAAGACTGTTATTGATAGAATATTTGACTTTTTTAACTATTTCTTTTTCTTATTATTTGGTTTGCTCTGTCTTTTTCCCTTCTATTATCTGTTTATAAATACCATCAGCGACAATGAGCTGGTAAGAACGGGACAGATCAAATGGTTTCCAAGGGGAATTCACCTCAGCAACTATCTATCGCTGCTTCATGTAAATGATCTCGGAACTTCTACAATGATTTCTATTGCAAGAACCGTACTGGGAACCTTGACAATGGTTTTGGCATCTGCTTTTGTCGGTTATCTGGTTACAAAGCAAAAAATGTGGGGCCGCAGATTTATATACCGCTTTATAGTAATCACAATGTATTTTAATGCCGGCCTGATACCTTGGTATTTGAATATGTCCATGCTTGGCTTGACCAACAACTTTTGGGGATATATTATACCAGGCATCGTTGCACCCTTTAATATCATACTTGTAAAGACCTACATTGAATCTATTCCCCAGGACCTGGAGGAAAGTGCTGAAATAGACGGCGCAGGTTACTTCACAATATTCTGGCGTATTATCCTTCCGCTCAGCAAGCCAATTCTGGCTACAATCGCCATCTTTGGTGCAGTGGGCAACTGGAACAGCTTTATAGATTCTATGATTCTGATGTCAGCAAAACCGGCACTTTATACTCTTCAGTACCGTCTCTATATTTATCTGACCGGTACATCGGATCTGGCCTCACTGATGAGCTCAGGAGGTACGGTTTCACAAAGCGCATTAAATGCAGCTCTGAATATGAGAACAATAAGGCTTACAGTAGCCATGGTTACTATTCTTCCAATTATTCTGGTATATCCGTTTATGCAGCGCTTCTTTGAAAAAGGAATTATGATTGGTGCTGTTAAAGGCTAAGAAAGAACTGTCATAAAGATGAATTTTTCAAAAGCCCTATGTGTCAAACCCATGAGATTTGATAGCTGCCCAAAAAATTTTAATACCACAAATACAGTAAAGGTAAGATAAATTTATATCTTATACTATATATCTAAGGGGGAAGAAATAAAATGAATAAATGGACTAAAGTTCTAAGCATTGTTACGGCTTGTGCTATGGTATTTACACTAGCCGGATGTAAAAAGTCAGCAACATCACCTGCAGCAACATCCGAATCTGGCAAAGCTGCTTCAAGTTCCAGAGAAGGTGATATAAAGAGTATCATTCCAAAGGACACCGTTACTCTCACTGTTTACTCACAGCTGGCGAACTTCCAGGGTGAACAGGGCGGCTGGTTTGCAAAGGTTTTAAAGGACAAGTTTAATGTCAAGTTGAACATCATCAAGTCAGGTGACGGAGTTTTCGCTACAAGAATGGAATCCGGCAACCTGGGAGATATAGTGGTTTTCGGTAATGACGCAGACGATTATAAAAACGCTATTAAGGGAAACGCACTCCTTGATTGGAATAAGGAAGATTTACTTAAGGAATTCGGCCCTTATGTCCAGCAGAATATGCAGGCGGCCCTGGATAAAAACAAATCAATTTCAGGCGGCACTGTATACGGCTTTGGTCATGATGTAGGAACAAGTGCTACAGATCACTCAGCTTCCTTCTACAGACCGGATCTCAGATATGATTTATATGCAAAGCTTGGATATCCACAGATAAATACACTAGAGGACTTTATACCGGTTCTGCAGCAAATGCAGCAGCTTCAACCTACTTCCGATACAGGTAAAAAGACCTACGGCGTATCCCTGTTCAAAGACTGGGATGGAAATATGGTTATGTTTGCAAAATCAACAGCTGCATTGTACGGCTGGGATGAGTTCGGATTTGGCTTATATAATGTAAATACCGGCGAATACCAGGACTCTCTTAAATCCGGCGGAATGTATATAAGAATGTTAAAATTCTATAATGCACTTTACCAGAAGGGCTTGCTGGATCCAGACTCAATGACTCAGACCTATGACGATATGTCAGAAGACTACAAGACCGGCGGGGCATTCTTTAACATATTCGACTGGATGGGCAGCGGACTCTATAACACCAAGGAACATTTGGACGCAGGCAAGGCTATGCTTCCTGTAGTAGCAAAAGATCAGCAGAACGTAACCTATGGATTGAATATGAATGGTGGAAACCGTGTTTGGACTATTGGTGCAAAAACTCAGTACCCTGAACTCTGTATGGCAATTATCAACTGGTTAAGCACTCCTGAAGGAACCATGACTTCCTTCTATGGACCAAAGGGTGTAAACTGGGATTATGATAAAGACGGAAAACCTGTGTTAACAACTCTTGGTGAAGCTTGCCAGTCCAACGGTGATACTGAAATGACCGGTGGCTACAGTGGAAAATATGTTGATGGACAAAATAAGATGAACAACACAACCTGGGCAGTTGATGCAAAGAATCCGGATGCTAAAAATGGCGACACTTACAACTATAAATTCTGGGAGACCAGACAATCCTTACCGGTCTCTACTGTTGAGCAGGATTGGAAGACAAAGACCGGTGCACCTAACCTTAACAAGTACCTGGAGACAAACAAGCAGATGGCTATTTCTCTTGGAACAACTTATTCGGCATCTCCTATGAGCAATGAACTGACTACAATCTGGAATCAGGTAAAACAGACAATTACAAGCTATTCCTGGAAGGCAATCTATGCTAAATCCGATGCTGAATTTGATTCAATCGTAAAAGAAATGACTGATAAGGCTAATTCCTATGGATACGATAAATGCGTACAATA
>JAUZPH010000360.1 GCA_030706065.1 Bacillota bacterium
AAAACAATAAAGGAAACTGTGCTGTGAAGATAATGTTTTGTTATTAGTATAAACAAAACCCATCAAACTACACAATTTCCTTATAAAAGTGTAACAAGTAAAATCAATGTAAGAGATATTATTGGTTCTCTCTGCTTAATTCATGTTTACATTCGGTGTTTGAGCATACAATATAGCTTCCTTTTGCCTTGCTGTATTTCTTCACAGCCATACTGCCGCACTTGGGGCACCTTTCATTTGTTGGTTCAAACCAGCTAACAAAATCACAGCCGATTTTGAAATTCTCGCATCCGAAAAATTTCTTTCCTTTTTTACTTCTCTTTGCAACCACTTTTCCGCCGCACTTGGGACAATTGACGTCAAGTTCTTCAACAATAGCCTTTGTGTTCTTACACTCGGGATAACCGGGACATGCGAGGAATTCACCAAAACGACCCTGCTTTATAACCATCATTTTCCCGCATTTCTCGCAGGGAACATCGCTTATTTTATCTTCTATCGTAACCTTGCTGATCTCCTTTTCCGCGATTTCGATTGTATCCATGAGAGGCCTCCAAAAACTGTCAACTATCTTCTGCCACTTTTCCTCTCCATCTTCAATATTATCAAGTTTATTCTCCAGCTCTGCTGTAAAATCTACATCCACAATATCCTTAAAATAGTCGCACATGATATTATTCACTATTTTGCCAAGTTCCGTAGGAATTAGGTTCTTCTTATCACGTTCTATATATTTTCTTTCCAAAAGAGTGGAAATAGTAGGAGCATAGGTGCTTGGCCTGCCAATACCATTTTCCTCAAGGGTTTTAACCAGCAAGGCTTCAGTGAATCTGGCAGGTGGTTGTGTAAAGTGTTGTTTACCATCTACCTTTTTACTCTCCAGTACTTCGCCCTCTTCCAGTTCAGGAATATTAGAATTGTTTTCTTCATCCTCAATTATATATTCATAAACTTTCATAAAGCCTTCAAATTTAATTGAGGACCCACTGGTCTTGAAGACGTAGTCCCCATTAGCTATATCGATTGATATAGTATCTAAAACACAGGAAGCCATCTGACTTGCAATGAATCTGTTCCAGATAAGGTTATAGAGTTTTAACAAGTCCGGAGTGAGGCTTTCCTTAAGTTTTTCAGGTGTAAGATCCGAATAGGTTGGTCTAATGGCCTCATGTGCATCCTGAATGTTCTTTTTTCCCTTATAAATCCTTGGAGCCTTTGGAAGGTATTCGCTGCCGAAGGCAGCAGTTATAAAGTCTGAAGCGCTTTTTTGAGCTTCATCGGAAATTCTCACTGAATCGGTACGCATGTATGTAATTAAACCGATTGATCCCATTCCTTTTACATCAATACCTTCATATAACTGCTGTGCCAGAGACATTGTTTTCTTCGTAGAGAAATTAAGTTTTCTGTTTGCATCCTGTTGAAGAGTGCTTGTTATGAAGGGAGGCAGAGGATTTTTCAGCTTGTTTCCCTTTTTTACCTGTTTAACTGTAAAGTTCCCTTCCTTAAGCACCTCAATGATGTTTTGGCACTGTTCATTATTCTCAATATCTATTTTCTTTCCCTTAAAGCTTGTTAACCTTACAAAAAAACCTTGTTTTTGTTTATTTTTCTTCAGTTCACATTCTATGGTCCAGTATTCCTTTGGAACAAAATTAAGGACTTCTTCTTCTCTGTCGCACAACAATTTTAATGTAACAGACTGGACCCTGCCGGCACTCAGCCCCCATTTTACTTTTCTCCAAAGTATAGGGCTTATTTCATATCCAACCAATCTATCCAGTATTCTTCTCGCCTGCTGCGCGTCCACTAGATTTTCGTTTATTTTTCTTGGTGACTTAATGGCATTTTTAACAGCATTTTTGGTTATTTCATTAAATTCAATCCGGCAGACTGAATCCTTATCTATATCAAGTACTTTGGCAAGATGCCAGGATATTGCCTCCCCTTCTCTATCAGGGTCCGTTGCAAGATAAATCTGATCACTTTTCTTTGCCGCTTTTCTTAATTTATCCAGTAAGTCTCCCTTACCTCTTATTGTTATATACTTGGGGTTATATTCATGTTCTATATCCACGCCTAACTGACTCTTAGGCAAATCTCTCACATGTCCCATGGATGCCTCCACCACAAAGTTAGAGCCTAAATACTTCTTTATGGTTTTGGCTTTTGCTGGTGACTCTACAATTACAAGCTTTTGTCCCATATTAAACCTTCAGCGCAGAGCTGAAGAACACCCCCTTTATACAAATGAACTTATAAGCTTCCGTTAATTTTTACATAATAGTTACCTGCTATACATCTTATTGTGTTTTCAAGTTGCATTTCCAATAATAACTCATAGAGTATTGAAATGTCAATATTAGTTATTCGTATTATATCATCAATATGTGTTGGCGTATCTGTTAAAATATTATATATTGTGTCCATTTTAATATCATTGTACACTTTTTTTAAATTATCATTCTTCGCCAAGGATATAATATTAAGTTTATCAAGAAGATGTTCCATGTCAACGAATATTTCAGCGCCATCCTTTATAAGTTCGTTTGTACCGAGACTATTCTTCGAAAAAATTGAACCTGGAACAGCCATTACATCTCTTCCCTGATCAGCTGCTCTGCCGGCAGTTATAAGCGAACCGCTCTTTCTGGCTGCTTCAACAACGATCAACAAGTCACTTAGGCCGCTTATCAACCTGTTCCTAAGAGGAAAGTTATAAGGAAAAGGAGGTGTCCCCGGCGGAAATTCCGACATTATGCACCCCTTTAATTTTATTTCTTCATAAAGCCTCTTATTTTCCCTTGGATATACCGTATCTAACCCGCATCCCAGTACTGCTGTTGTAAAACCCTCATTATTTAGTGTACCCCAATGAGAAATCGAGTCGATACCTCTGGCCATGCCGCTTACAATATTTACCGAGTGTTTGGATAGTCCCGATGAAATTTCATAGGCTGAATCTCTTCCATAAACTGTACATCTTCTGGAACCTACAATGGACACCGCCTTAAGATCATTGACTTTTTCAATATCACCATAATAATAGATTAAAAAAGGATGATCAGGAAGAGATATAAGCTTCTTTGGATATCTTTCATCCATAACAGTAACATAGTTGATTCCCTTGACTCCCATTACATCTATGATTTTATTTATCTCCTCTGTATTCATGGCGGAATTGAAGGCCTTTGATATAGTTTTGTTTTTTATGCATCCTTCATTTTTAACATATTCCCATATTTCCTCCGGTGTATTAAGGGTATCAAGAAACTGATTTTTGATCTCATCCGGAAGCTTAACACGGCTGAACCATATTTCATATAAATTCATTATATCACCAACTAACTTTTTTATTTGTTCAGTATCTCCAAGTTAAAAACCTTTATTCACTTGAATTAAATTAAACAAAAAAGGCAAACATTAGTACTGAGGTGAATGTCATATGTCGATAAAAATCCTAAGTTCAACTTTCAATGGCATAGATGGAGTCATAATAACAGTTGAAATAGATATTGCAAGGGGCCTTCCTACCTTTAATATCGTAGGACTCGCAAATACATCCGTGAGAGAATCCAAGGAGCGGGTACATGCCGCTATAAAAAACTCAGGTTTCCAGTTTCCATTAGGTAAAATAACTGTAAATTTAGCTCCTGCGGATATTCCTAAGGAGGGTGCTTTACTCGACCTTCCGATAGCTGTAGGAATACTGCTTGCTTCGGGACAGATATGCAACATTTCCGTGGAAGGGTGTGTAATTGTTGGAGAGCTTTCGTTAAGCGGAGGTATCAACGGCATCAAAGGGGCACTTCCGGTAGTCATAGAGGGTATAAGAAACGGAATCACGAAATTTATCGTTCCCAGTGAAAATGCTGATGAGTGCAGCGCTCTTCATTCGGCGGAAATATTTCCTTTTAACAAACTAAAACATGTAGCAGATTTTATTGAATATGGAGATATGCTTCCATATCGTTCCGAGAGAAGTTCTGAAAAGAAAAGCCATGAAACGGACTTTTCTGATATTATTGGTCAGAACGCCAGTAAAAGAGCATTGGAAATTGCCTGCGCAGGTGGACATAACGTTATTATTTTCGGTCCTCCAGGTTGTGGTAAGACAATGCTTGCCTCCAGAATTCCAACCATACTTCCTGATCTGACCTACGAGGAATCACTTGAAATCACTAAGATATACAGTATTGTTGGGAAACTTCATGACAATAGAGGCCTTATATCAGAGCGTCCCTTCAGAAACCCTCACCATTCCTGTTCCATGGCTGCAATGCTGGGAGGCGGAAACAAGCTTTTACCCGGTGAGATTACTCTTTCCCATCATGGTGTGCTCTTTCTAGATGAACTTCTGGAATATAAAAGGAATATTCTTGAATTACTCAGGGAGCCAATGGAAAGCAGGACCATAAGCCTCAGCAGAAATATGGGCTCCATTACATATCCGGCTAATTTCATGCTCATAGG
>JAUZPH010000361.1 GCA_030706065.1 Bacillota bacterium
TCAATGCCTGCCAGTCCGAATCATCACCTGGAAGCTGCCTTTCATTGAAAGACAGGCTATTATTCAGGCTGCTGTAAACTACACGTCCATTTCTATCAACTAACGTCAGCACATCACCTTTGTTTAATGTGAGACCGGGTATGTTTGAGACTAACCTGTCTACGCTGACAGAGTACACCAATATCCCTACCAGTTCTCCATTCTTCCTGATTCCTCTGGCAACGGGAACTACCAAAGAGTTGTCAACGTAACTTTCTACCAAGTCGGATATTACCATATCTTGTCCAGCTTTAATTCTCTTATAATAATCTCTATCCGCTATAGATTGTCCAATCATATACTGCCTGGTACTCTCGGTTATTATACCATCCGGGTTCACCCAGGATAATCTTTGAAGGTTATTTTCATTACTTCCTACAACACTGTCAAGATATGACTGTATCTCAAATTTGTCGTTAATATTGGACATTATAGTATTGCCTATTATAGACTCCTGTATCCATAATTCTTCGACGTAATTATAAAAGTATGAAGATACGGCATGAGCAAATTCCACACTGGCATCAAGCTTTTGGTCCGAACTCCTGTGGAAGTTTTCATCAACATTAAAGGCCTGTAATAGAATGAGAGGAATTAATGTAATCAGTGTTAAAATCATCAATTTTACCCTTATCGACAAATATTTCATACTGTTCACTATCTCCCTCTCTGGAAAATTTCATTTTGGCATATGTTTTTTGTTATTAAGATTATTATAACATTTTTCAAATTATTTTATAAGACTTCAATAAATATGAAATATCGACATATTAATACAATACTTCATTATATTTATCCGTTGATTTAATCAGACATTTTTAAAACCGGAACAACTCATGATAGTGACAAAAAAGTGAGGCAGCAGCACAAGCATAAAGCTGCTTTTGCCGCTGCCTACAGTCTCAGGCTGTTTATTATTTTATGTCTCTATTTTCTCCAATAACCGTTGTCCTTTTCATCTTCACCCATATAATTTTCTCCATAAGGTATGCATCGAATTACTTGGTGTTGTTTGTATCAACAGGATACTTACGGACTATCAGTACTTCCACTCTCCTGTTTTTTGCCCTGCCCTCCGCTGTTGAATTATCATATTGAGGTTTGTATTCACCACAGGCTTCAATTGAGAACTTGTCAGGTGCAATACGGCCTGCGCCTACCATGAAATTCATCACATTAGAGGCACGCATATAACTCAGGTCCCAATTGGAACGGAATTTGCTGTTGCTGATAGGTACATTATCCGTATGGCCGCTGATACGTATATCATTGCCCAGGTCCTTTATCATGCTTGCTATTTGAAGAAGCACCGGGTCAAACTCCTTTAATATATCCGCTTCTCCGGAATTGAACAGGACCGTATCCTGTATGGTAATATTCAAGCCTTCGGCGTTAAGATCCACTTTCACCTTATCGGCATATCCCTTGCTTTTGATTTCCTCCTCAAGCTTGTTCTTCATCTGAATCATCTTGTCCTGCTCCACTATGCCATCCATCTTATCCGCTTCGCCGGAGTCAACCACCGGCATGATATTGGAACTGCTTCCTCCATTTCCTCCGCTGTCTTTTATCACACTGGTGCCGCCGGAGAAAATAACATTAAATTGCCTACTGAGTGCTATGGCCTTCTGCTTGTCCACCTTACTCATGGCAAACATAACGATAAAAAGTGCCAGCAGCAGAGTCAGCATGTCCGAATATGGCAGCAGCCACGTTTCATCCACATGATCTTCATCGTGTCCTTTTTTACGGCTCATCATTAATCTCCTTTATTTTATTCTTGCGGAGTCGCCTCTTCAAATTTCTTTCTGTCTTTAGGCTTTACCATACTCAAAAGCTTCTTTTGAATAGTATTGGGATTCTTGCCTTCCTGAATTGACAGAATGCCTTCCAGCATTATAAGCATGTTGCTTACTTCTTCATGAGACTTTCTTTTTAACCTGGAGGCAAAGGGATGCCAGACCACGTATCCGAAGAAAATTCCGTACAGCGTGGCAACGAAGGCAGCGGCTATGGATTCACCCAGCTTTTCCGTATTGTTCAGGTTTCCGAGGGCACCTATAAGCCCTATAACTGCACCCAGAACTCCAAGGGTAGGAGAAGTTCCACCTGCGGTTGTGAAAATAGAAGCAGCACTTTTATGCCTCTCCTCCATTCCCTCGATTTCTTCCGTCAGGACTTGTCTGATATATTCCGGCTCAACACCGTCCACCACCATTTCCAGGCCCTTTTTCATAAATTGATTCTTCATTTCCTGGACTCTGCTTTCCAGCGACAAAAGTCCGTTCTTTCGCGTCAATTGTGCCATTTCAATAATTTCCTTTATTATTGACACCGGATCTTCATTTCCCTTGTTACCGAAAACAGCTCCAAATATCTTAGGTATGTTGAGGAATTCATTTTTAGGGAAAGAATTCATTATCGCCGCCACGGTACCTACAAGAATTACTATCATGGCTTCAGGGCTGAATAAGATAGCAACGCTTGCACCTTTCATAAGTAATCCGGCACTAACTGCACATAACCCAACAATCATACCTATTACCAAGAATATGTCCATTTTTTCACCTCTGCACTATTTTATAGATTTTATATCCTGCGAATCGTGTAGACATATGAACTAATTTGCAGGTTCTTGTTACAAATATATTAACATACTACTTACCACATGAAAACTATCTTTGGATATATTTTATTTGATATATATCATAGTACTGCAGCAGTACAGTAAATACCCAAAGCTTGAACTTCTCGGATGAAAAATACTGCTGGCTCTGTTTTAATTAAATTTCCTTCCCTGATGGAGAATTCATTGACCTATTGCCAATAAAACATCTCCAAATTTCGACATTTTTTAGTTGAACAACTATTGCACAGATTTCCGAAGAGTTTACGGCTCTAAATAGATCCTTGCGGCGGTTTTGACGTATATTTATTTTAATGATCCTTAATATTTCGCCATATGTAACCGTAAACATTCTGCGAACTTACTTGAAAATGCACGAATAATGTAGTAGTATGAAGTTATAGAGTGGAATACGATTTCACAAAGAGCAATATGTGGTTAAAGACATAGATTTGTTACATAGTCTCATTTTACATGTTTTATTTCATTTTCTCTACAGATCACTTCCATAGTAAGGTAATATTTTTCATATGCACGTGTGTTTAATAAAAATATATATTAAAATAGGGGGATATTATGAATATTAAATTTTTCAAAGGACTATTTAGTAAAATCAAAGCTGCTGGCAAAAAGAAAACCCAAAAAAAGGTTTCCAAGGCTTCTATAAGATCCCAAAAGGATAAAAGAGCATCTTTTATGAGCTCTGTAAACTTGAAGGTCAAGCTTTATGTGAGCTTTGCCATACTTATTGCCTTTATGCTGGCAACAAGCGCAATTAGTCTCACTAATATTCGTAAAATCAACGTACAAGCTCAAGGTATGTACGAAAAAAATCTGAAAAGTATAAATATCCTTAATAATATGAGAGAAATCATATTTACGGATATAAATACAGCACACGATTTAAGCGGCAGTATCACCGATACTAATGTTCAAAAACTGGAAAGCAGCACCAAGGCCATGGATGAACTTCTTAAACAGTTTCAAACAGAAGCAGACACAAAGGTAAATAAGAATCTGTTAACTCAACTGGCATCCAATGACAACACATATAAAGATAAGAAGGGAACTTTTATCGATTATTGTAAAAAAAATTATGATAATTTATATATTTATGATGCTATGCTCAAAAACTCCGGTAATGACATGAACGTTGTGCTGGATTCATTAATCAAATACAATGAGGATCAGGCGGATATTGCGAGCAAAAATAATTTAGAAGTCTATAACAGTACCTTAAGAACATCGGTTTCAATGCTGGCTGTTACAATTTTATTGTCATTGTTAATTGCTGCTGCTATTTCAACAAACATTGCATCACAGGTGAGAAAAATATTAGCTTTCGCCAATGTACTGAAGAACAAAGACCTCAGTATAGATATTCAAGTTAATGGCAGAGATGAGTTTTCGAAGATATCAAGGGCTTTGCTGGAGACCAAGGAAAGCATTAAGAATATCATCGGGAATGTCGCTGATATGTCCCAGGACATGGGAGCTTCCAGTGAAGAATTGTCTGCTACAATTCAGGAAATAACCTCCAAGATGGATGAAATAGATTCAAATACATTGACAATTGTAAAGGACACTGAAGATTTAAGTGCCTTGACGGAAGAGGTAACCGCATCCACTCTGGAATCCAATACTACAATAAATAAATTGTCGGAAAAGTCCCAACTCGGCAACAAAATATCCAGAGATATTGAAAAGAGGGCAATGGAGATAAAGGAAAAGACTGATGAGTCTCTGAGGGCCTCAGATGAGCTGTACAGGATAAATCAGACAAAGATTGTTGAAGCCATCA
>JAUZPH010000362.1 GCA_030706065.1 Bacillota bacterium
AGAGGATTGTGCTGATTGTATTGTTTGTTATCGGCATTGGTATATGTACCTGGAGCATATATAGGTCTTTGATGACTATATCGCAGAACAGCGGCAGCTCGGCAGCGGAACAGACAGGAAAAAACAGCAGTTCTCAAAGTACCGGCAAAACAGGTAGTCCTACTATCATTGACAATGGTGATAATTCAAGCGGTGATAACAGTGATGCCGATACCGAGGATACCAACAAGAACACTAATGGTACCGGTACCCAGACAAATGGAATTAGCACTCAGAAGTATACAACCTATACTGTTAAAAAGGATGAAACTTTAAAGAATATCTGTACAGAGTATTCAGATAAGTGCCCTTCGCAAGTTTTGTCAAAAGCAATAATGAGCGCCAATAATTTAAAAAGTACTGCCGACGTAAAAGAAGGAATGGAGTTAAAGATTCCCGATAAATACTTAAATGGTGGAATCAAATATACTGTGATGAGCGGAGATTCTCTTTCTTCTATAGCTACAAAATACATGAAAGATGTAAAGCTTGCAGAGGCCATCAAGGCACTGGAGGAGGACAATTTTCTTTCATCTGATTCCATAAGGGTTGGGGATCAGCTGTTTGTGGCCTCCACAGAAAGCAGTGAAGTCAGTACAAATGTAAAGAATGAAAGTAAAGATCAAAGTACAAGTACTATGAGCAATCTTACAAACAGAACAGGGGCTCTTGATGAGTATACTGTAAAAGATGGCGAAAGCCTTGCCGCTATAAGCGACAAATTCGGTGAAACATGTCCGCAGAAAACAGCCTCTAATATAATCTTAAAGATTAATGGATTATCAAAGAGTACAGACATAAAGGCCGGAATGAAGATTAAACTCCCGGATAAGTATCTTTCCGAAGGTGAAATCTATACTGTAGCTGCAGGAGACACTCTTTATGATATAGTTTCAAAAAATATGGCTGATATCAATGTTAACGATGGAATTACAATATTGACAGAGGATAATGGTATAAGTAACAGCGTCATTATACCTGGCCAGAAATTGTTCATAGCTTCAGTCAGCAAGCAGTGATTTAGAAACAATAAACTCCGATAAGTAAACAGAGCAGCTTCACCATTTTCCCACTTCGGAATATGGCAGCTGCTCTTTCAGATGCGAAAATTTAAACCTTTAGTATTCGACTGAGAAAATATCGAATCTTCACCGATCTTTTCGAAGGCAGTAAATTAAGAAATTAATTTCCGTATCTATATATCTTCTTATGTATTATAGGCGATAAGCTTTGTCATAGTGCTGATAACCCTTAGCTTGAAAGTACCTGTCCAATTATATATGCCACTCCCAGAAGAGCTGCCCCAATAACAATTGCCACAGATAAGTTTCCTTTCTCCAATTCCTTGTTCACATCTGCCGGAATAATCCAGTCAAAAATCTTATACCCTAAAGCCATTATTATTATACCTAAAATACCAAAACCTAAAATTGTCACAGCATCTATCAATCTATTCATATTCGCACCTCCTATAAAATGTATACTATTATAAATTATAGCACATAATAATAAATTGAAAAAGATTTTTATAATTTTTTATTATTCTGAATATTAACAGAATGTTAATTGCTTTTATTCATAAAAATATGTATAATTATAAACAATAATAACTTTGCCAACTTTCTATTTATTGTTTTCCCCTTTTATGTTCTGCCTATGCAGAACGCCTAAGGTAGCGGGTTAGCAACCACTTTCCCGTTGCCGTTGAGGGGGACTATACAAATAGAATATTCATACATTTTTATGCAAAGACCGATGAATGTTGTAATATTTCATCGGTCTTTAATATTTAATTAATATTTACAAAACACGATGTGTTTTCCATTTACATTTAAATATATGCTAATGGAGCACCTACAACGGCAAACTTTCTTTCGGGCATGCTGGAATCTATTCCCCCTTTTGAAGATGTCTTCAACATGGCAGGCATGAAGCTGCCGGAATATCTTGGAGCAAAAAGTTCAACAGATGAAAACAAAGCTCAGCCGGTTGAACCTTCAGAAACCGTTGTTTCAAAATAAAATTAAGGACTGTTCCCTTCAAAGAGAACAGTCCTTTCTACATCTATCTGCTCATAAGGTATTTGTCAACTGCCTCGGCAGTCTTTAGCCCTTCCGATAAAGCTCTAACTACCAGGGATTGTCCGGTCTTCATATCGCCTGTGGCAAATAAGCCTTTTACATTGGTCATATAATTTTCATCGGTGACAACATTTCCTCTGCCATCGAAGTTAACCTTTAATTCCTCCAGCATTCCTTCTTTTTTAGGCCCTAAAAAGCCCATAGCTAACAATATCAGGTCCGCCTTCTGTACAAACTCGCTGCCTTCAACTTCCTTCATGACCATTCTTCCGCTGTCATCCTTCTCCCAGTACACCCTGACACCATGGAGTGCTTTTACCACACCCTTATATCCCTCTACCTTCTTTGTATTTACAAGCCATTCTCTTACACAGCCTTCCTCATGGGAGGTAGAGGTTTTAAGAGTCATTGGATATTCGGGCCATGGCATTGTATCGTTTCTCTCAACAGGAGGCTTAGGCATTATTTCATACTGAATTACTTCCTTTGCTCCCTGTCTTCTGGCAGTACCAATACAGTCTGATCCGGTATCACCGCCGCCGATAACAATTACTACCTTGTCCTTGGCATCAATTTCGTCCACGGTAACAGGTTTACTTGCATTTCTCCTGTTTTGCTGCGTCAGATATTCCATAGCAAAGTGGAAGCCTTTTAACTCTCTTCCTTCAACCTTGAGGTCTCTTGGAAGTGCGCATCCACCCGCCAGTACTACTGCATCAAATTCCTTTAAAAGCTCTGAGGCAGCCTTATCCCTGCCAATCTCACAGCCGGTAATGAAGTTTATTCCTTCTTCCTTCATTACTGCAACTCTTCTCTCAACCACACGCTTTTCCAGCTTAAAGTCCGGTATGCCATATCTCATGAGTCCGCCGACTTCATCATCTTTTTCAAATACAGTAACGATATGCCCGTAAGAATTTAACCTTACAGCAACTCCTAGCCCTGATGGACCTGAGCCTATAACAGCTACCTTCTTCCCGGTCCTCACCTTTGGCGGCTCCGGCTTGACCCAACCTTCCTTATAAGCTCTTTCAATGATGGAGTATTCCATCTGCTCAATGGTTACCGGGTCTCTGTTAACTCCTAAAGTACAGGAACCCTCACAGGGTGCAGGACAGATTCTTCCGGTGAATTCCGGGAAGGGATTGGTGAGAGAAAGCCTTTTGTAGGCTCTTTCCCACTGATCCTTATATACCATATGATTGAAGTCCGGTATTAAGTTCCCGAGAGGGCATCCCCAATTGCAGAAGGGAGTTCCGCAGTCCATGCATCTTGCCCCCTGTTCCTTGAGCATATCCCCAGGAAGGCTTATGGTTATTTCCTTATAGTCTTTTACTCTTTCTTCTACAGGCCTCTTACCTGGTGCCATTCTTTTATATTCCTTGAATCCAGTAACTTTACCCATTCTATGCACCTCTCTCTTCCAGTAATTTTGCCTGTTCTTCTTTCCTTGCCTTCAATATCTGCTTGTATACTCTTGGTATTACCTTCTTAAATCTTACACTGTATTCATCCCATGCTGCAAGGATAGCTTTGGCTTTCCTGCTCTCAGTAAGCTCAAAGTGTTCCTGTATAAGCGCATGGAGTTCTTCCAAATCATCTGTCTCCGGTGCTTCTATATCAACCAGTTCCTGATTACAGTACTCATTAAGCTCATCTGTTTCATCCAGTACATAAGCTATACCGCCGCTCATTCCTGCAGCAAAGTTCCTACCGTATTTTCCCAGTACAGCTACAAGCCCACCGGTCATATATTCGCAGCAGTGATCCCCAACAGCTTCAACCACAGCTGTAGCTCCACTGTTTCTTACTGCAAATCTTTCTCCAACTCCTCCGTTTACAAAGAGCTTTCCGGAGGTAGCTCCATATAAAATGGTATTTCCTGCTATGAAGTTTTCCTCCTGCTTATAGGTAGCACCTGCCGGAGTCTTTAATGCAAGCTTGGCTCCAGATAAGCCCTTTCCAACATAGTCATTTGCCTCTCCTTCAAGTATAAGTGTAAGGCCCTTTGCTCCGAAGGCTCCAAAACTCTGTCCTGCGGAACCGTTGAAGTTAAACATTATTGTATCTTCGGGAAGCCCTTCATTGCCGTATTTCTTTGCTATTTCTCCGCTTAGCATTGCACCGATTGTTCTATGAACATTCTTAACTTCAAAGTATCCCCTGACCTTCCTGCCTTCTTCCAGTGCACTTTTTGCACACTCTATGAGTCTGTAGTCCAGTGATTTAACAAGACCGTGATCCTGTGCAATTACTCGGTAAGGCTTGATTCTGCTCGGTACATCCGGCCTGTAAAGTATAGGTGACAGATCCAGGCTTGATGCCTTCCAATGTTTAATGGCTTCA
>JAUZPH010000363.1 GCA_030706065.1 Bacillota bacterium
GGGAAAAGCCACGGATACTGCGGCAGCGGCTTCTGAATCGGCAACCTCAATTGTAGCTAGTGAAGTTAAAAGTATTAATGACTCTGACAGTTATTATACTGCAAAGCCCGTGAATATGTCTGAAGACAACTGGCTGACAAATTTAGCCGGCGGCAGAAAAAATGCAATTACAATCAGGTTTGGCCAAGTGAAAGACAGCAATATGCAGGAGGCTGAAGAGTATATTGAGCTGGATGGCAAAGGAGGAAAAGTTACTCTGGTTGAAAATGGTGGACATTTTGAATATGGCGGCGGTACATTAAAGAGAGTAACCATTAATTTCCTTACGGGAAAAAGGCTGGAAGGAAAGGAAGTAGTCAAGGATTATTCCGATGGGAAAATCAAAATTGTATTGATAGTTGATTACAATGAACAGGGCATCGGTTCGCCATCAGCATTGTTCTACAGCCAGAGCGGTAGTGAGGACAAGCCCCAGAACAATTATTATGAGCTGACGACCAAGAATTAGTGTAAGATAGGTTGTTCTCTTTTATCATCATGGAAAGTGGTTTCATGAAACCCATTCAAGGCGGAATGGGAAAGTAATTTCTGAGAAAGCAAAGTGGAAAAAGGTGATGTTATGGATTTTGAAACTTGTTTTAACAGAGCGCCTGTTATCCTGATGGAGGGCGCTGTAGGAGAGAGGCTGAGGAGGGAATACAATATCATATTTGATGAGAAGGTTGCACTGGCCGGCTTAATTTATGATGCCGACTCAAGACAAGCTATGTACAATATCTTTGTAGAATACGTGAAAATAGCCGAGAAATATAATCTTCCCTTCATGGCAACGACCCCGACCCGCAGAGCAAATAAGGAGCGGGTTATACAATCAGGTTTCAGTGAAAAAATTATCCAAGATAATGTACTCTTTTTACAACAGATTAAGAATAGTACAAGTATTGATATGTTTGTCGGCGGACTGATGGGCTGCAGGGGGGATGCCTACAAGGCTACGGAGGTTTTATCAGTGGAAGAGGCACAGGAATTTCATTCATGGCAGGCAGACTTGTTCAAAAGTGCCGAAGCGGACTTCTTGTACGCCGGTATTATGCCTGCACTGCCCGAGGCTGTCGGCATGGCAAAGGCAATGGAAAGTACAGGGCTGCCATATATAATCAGTTTTATGATCAGGGACAATGGAAGACTGATAGATGGAACTACCCTTAATGATGCAATTGTAAGTATTGATAATTCGGTCATACGAAAACCAATCTGCTATATGACAAACTGTGTTCATCCAATAATACTGAAAAAGGCATTATCCTATCCTTTTAACCAAACAAAATCCGTTAAGGACCGTTTTCGAGGAATACAGGCAAATGCCTCACCATTATCACCGGAGAAACTGGATAACTGTGCAGATTTGAAATCCTCCGGCAGTGTCAGCCTTGCTTGCGATATGATGGAGCTATACAATCAATTCACTCCAAAGATCCTTGGTGGTTGCTGCGGGACCGACAATACGCATATAGAGGAAATAGCCAAAAGAATTAAAGAGCGGTATGGCTTGAATATCCTGTAAGCCGTGCTATAATCAAAGAAGAAATGAAGTAGGAGGATTGAGAAACATGAAGATTACAATAATTACTTCAAGCCCAAACAAGGATGGATTAACTGCGGCCTGTGCAGAACAGGCAAGGGAGGGAATTGTTCAAAACGGTGGAGAAGCGGTTTTAATTTCCCTGAATGACCTCAACATACCTTCCTGCAGCGCCTGTAATAACGGCTGGGGTACCTGCAGAGAGGGACATGCTTGCCAGGTAAAGGACGACTTCCAGGCAACCCATGCTTCTTTAAAGGATTCAGATGGGTTAATCATCATAAGCCCGGTATATTGGGGAGAACTCAGCGAAAGTGCCAAGAACTTTTTGGACAGGCTCAGAAGATGTGAGGCCTTCAGTGGGGACAAGAACATTCTGGCCGGAAAGCCGGTAATATGCGTGGCTGCAGCAGGAGGTTCCGGCAACGGTACTATTTCGTGCCTGGAGTCCATGGAAAGGTTCGTAGTTCATCTCAGGGCTGTAAAATATGATTTCATAGCAATAACACAGAGGTCGAGACAGTACAAGCTAAAGACCATAAAGGAAGCTGCTGCCAGTATGTGTTTAGGCCTTAAATAGATGAAGTTTTACTACATATAGTTGCTTTTCCTCAAATCAAGGTATAAAAAAAGGCAGTTTTGAATGTACAGAAAGAAATTTTTATAGTAAGAATAATAAAGAACTATGCTGGTGAGTCCATTTTAGCATAGTTCTTTTTATTGCAACTGGAGAATGCAGAAGATTTGTTTTTCCAATATCTACCGTACTGCTTCTGAAGCATCAATTTACAGGATATACTGCAGAGACTTCTGAATATTATGCCGGGATAAGTAGAAAATATGTGTATAAAAATAATTGGTTTGAAAAGGAATTGTAAAAAATTATGGCACTTATAATAATGGGGTTAACATTAATATTCCTGTGTCTCAAAAAGGGTGACCTGAAAAATTGGAGGGTTTACTATCCAACAATACTCTTTTATATTGTTGTTGACTTCAGTAATGTACTTTTGACTAGCAATAAAGACTTATGGGAAATTAACGGCTTTTGGAATGATACTTTGGCTGATATGTTTATCTCTTTCGCCATTGCCCCCTTTGTAGTAATTTTGTTTCTGTCAAATTACCCTAAAAAAGTAACAAAACAAATTGGTTACATACTTTTATATGCTGCAGTTTTCTCCATAATTGAATATATAGCTGGGGTTCTAAAAGGTATTGTATATTACAATGGGTGGAATTACGGATGGTCGATCATGCTTTATATAACGGCTTTTATTTTATTCGGTCTGCATCATAAGAATCCTCTTTGGGCCTGGTTGTTACTGCTTATACTAACAGGCGCAGTGCTGCTTTTCTTCAAAATATCCTTGTTAAACCTGAAATAGACAGTTGAAAAAATCAGCTTTATTATAAAAAGACACCCCAAAATGGAGTGTCTAAAAAATAGCTACTGCGACGGTGCTGTTATAATCCATGCATTAGGAAGAGGCCTTTCACCATAGGAAGAGCAGGGTTTATTTATCAATTTATTATTGTAATATATGACGGTAGAGGCACCGCCGTCCAGGTTAGCGGCATTGATGGCGCCGTAGCTCAGCATGATATTCTGAACCTCCCGTATTGTAGCCCCGACAGAGGATACCTGCCTGCCGTCTATTATGAGCAGCAGTATTGTGCCATCAGGCTTCTGTCCGATAGCGGTCCTGGGGTTAATGCCCCAGCCGCCGTCACCAACTATTTTGGTGGGTTCTCCATTCACTATAAGGTTAGGCCCGAAGGATATTCCATCCTGTATTCCCAGCTTCATCATCTGATCAATGGTGTAATTGCCAAGGATTAGAACACTGTCCCTGTCGAAGCCAATGATGTTATAGCTGTTAACTTTATCGTCCTTCCAAACTACTTTACCGTCCTTAATTACCAGTCCAGTGGGGATTCCACCATTTCCATGGCCGCCTGAGTCACCGAAGCCGCCGGCATTTACCCCTCCTATTCCGTTGCTTTCCTTGATGAGCGTATTCAGTTTTGTTCCGGACTTACCCAGTGTCTTACTCACTGCAAGCTTTATTCTTCTGGGGTTGGTAACAATGAACATATGAGCCTTATATTCCTTTGTACTGAAATCCACAAGCTCTACCTTGTCCTCTATTGGAGTTGCCACCAGTTTCCCACCTAAGCTCACCTGGTCATCCTTTATGGAAATCAGACTCTTGTCTACTACCTGATTATTATCCTCCACACGGTTTTCGGATAAGATCTTCTCTATTTCGCTGTCTGTTGCAACAATCTTGGCCAGGTACTGATGGGTGAAGGTTGTCATGGAGGTAGTAACCCAAAAGGACTTTATATTAGGAAACACATTAAATCTTACGAGACTGACACCTAAAATTATATTTACAACAAGTATCAACATTATTGAGCCAAGGAGGACAAGAAATTTTTTCAGATATTTCGTCCAGTTGAGGACAAAAAACTTTTCCGGAAGTTTCATCCATTCACCTCGCTTTACTAAGTATGCGGAAATTTAAATCTTAGTATTCACTAAAAAATAAACTTCCGAATCCAGATATCCAACTTATAGACTTACACTTTGGCTTTTTCAGTCTATTCATCATATGCTGCAGTGTCAAAAATATTCCTGAACTATGTTTGTTGAAAAGCTTTTACACTCCGGCTTTGTTGAAAAAAGATGATGAAAATATTGTACTGATGTGAGTTGAATAAAAATGCGGTGAATACAGTTGAGATTACATAAACATAAAAGTATGGGAGTAGCTGGAATAAATATATTATAACAGAATATTTTTGAAAAGGGAATTATTGCTATGTAATAAATTGGTGGTTGTTGATGGTTTAGACAAGCTTAAGGGATTAATA
>JAUZPH010000364.1 GCA_030706065.1 Bacillota bacterium
ATCTTTGTAGCATCTATAGGGGTAATAAATACAATGACTATGTCCATCTATGAGAGGACCAGATCCATAGGTATACTGAAGGCTCTGGGTGCCTCAAGAAGAGAAATAAGGAAGCTTTTTATATTCGAATCCGGAGTAATGGGCTTCATCGGGGGCATCCTGGGGACATTGTTCAGCCTTATAAACGTGGGCATAATAAAGTTTTTCCTCAACTCATACTTAAAATCCAAAGGGGTTACTGATATGCCCAAGCTTTTCTCAACACCCATATGGCTTGTTCTTGGAACCATCGGCTTTGCCATTCTAATATCAGTTTTGGCTGGCTTGTACCCAGCCGGCAGGGCTTCAAGGCTTGATCCTGTTGAATCTCTACGATATGAGTAGTTTACAAGGTAAATATAAAAGTCAGCAGCTCATACTGCTGACTTTTATGATATTTCAATACTTTTCTATCAAGCCCTGTTGTATACTCCACAACTTGTAGTATAAGCCCTTTTTATCCAGAAGCTGCAGGTGTGTACCTCTTTCAAGCACTTCTCCGTTATTCATCAGAATTATCTCATTCATTCTGTCCATTCCTACCAATCTGTGGGTTACCCATATACAGCTTCTGTCTCCTATGGCTTCATGAAGAGAATTTATAACTTCTGCTTCCAGAGTCACATCCAGGCTGGCTGTAGGTTCATCCAGAAGAATAATGGGGCTGCTCTTAATCAGTGCCCTTGCTATGGCAAGCCTCTGAATTTCCCCTCCGGAAATTCTGAACCCCTGCTGGCCGAGTTGAGTATCCATACCTTCCGGAAGAGCATCGATAACCTCAGATATTTTAGCCTTTTCAACAGCCTCCTTGAATTTTTCTTCATCAATATGTGGATCTGCAATCAAAAGATTCTCTCTCACAGTTGTATTGAAGAAATAAGGATTTTGATCGATATAAGTAAAGTTTTTTCGAATTTCCTCAATATCAATGCCGGCATAATCCGTACCATCCAGGTTGATATTTCCTTTATGGTATTTCATAAATCCCTCAAGAGTCTTTAAAAATGTGGTTTTACCGGAGCCGCTTATACCTACTATTGCCACCTTTTTGCCATAAGGAAGATCCAGGCTGAAATCTCTTATAATATATCTCTCTGAATCAGGTTCCCTTACACACAGACCTTTTATAAACAGCCCGTGCCTTGTCACTGCATGACTTTTACCCGATACCGAAGGACTGCCGCTTTGTATAATGGAAAAAATACTCTTCCCTGCATTATTGGCTTCACCGAATCTGTATAATATGTTCGGCATCGGGATTAAGGCCTCGAAGGATGCTATAATTGCCAAAGGCAGCATGGCATAGTATATTCCGGAAAGCCGGCCTTCGGAAACCATAGGTGTACAGATAACCATGAAAACTGCAATCAGAAGAGCCACAAAAAAACTGTATATGTTGTCTCCCAGGAGCAGCAGCAAATTCTTTTTTCTTTGAACTGCCGAGAAGCTTCCTTTGAGCCTATTGTACTTTTTCAAGAAAGCATCTTTAAAAGAATAGACATATATTTCCGTTATACCCTTCAACATATCAATCAGAGTTAAATTAAGCTCCTTCCTTATATTCTGCTCCTCTTTTATAAGGTTTCTGTTTGCCATGAAGAGGACAACAGGCAGAATAAAACCGGAAAAAATATAAAATAAGAGATAAATAAGGGAAAGACCTGTGCTGAAAAAAGACAAAAATATGGAGGTTAATATTCCTGTCAACACTGCAGTTACAAGGGGATAAATTCCTCTCAGATAGAACTCCTTCAGCGAATCCACATCATTTACCAGCCTTGTATAGATATCACCTGTTCTAAACTCCTTATTATTTTCCGAATAGCTGTCGTTGAAGCCCTTAAAGAACCATCTCCTAATCTGGCTGAGAAGCTTGAAGGTAGCATTATGGGAAAGCAGTCTTTCGAGATATCTGAATATGCCTCTGGAGATGCTGAAGAACCGAACTGCTACTATTAGTACCATGAGGTCAAGTACATCGGGATGCAGGGCAGCTCTGGAAATAAGTACCGAGGAAGCTGAAAGCATTCCGATACTGCTGACAATAGTTAAAAGCCCCATAAGCATGGAAAGTAATATAGAGGCACTTTGCTTTTTCATAAGTGAACTCATGATTTTAAATATTTTCATAGTCGTCCCTCCATAGCCTTTACCATATTATAGTATCTCCCTCCAAGCTTTAAGAGCTCCTCATGGGTCCCCATTTCTGCAATTGAACCGTCGTGAAGCACCAAAATCTTGTCTGCTTCCTTTATGATATTAAGCCTGTGTGAAGCAATCAATACTGTTTTATCCCTGAGTTCTCCTGTTAAAAGTCCCGGCACGATCTCTTCTGTTTCAGCATCCAGAGAGGAGGTTGGTTCATCCATAATGATAAATTCAGGCTTCTTGACAAGCGCTCTTGCCAGGGCCAGCCTCTGTTTCTCGCCTCCACTTAAAACTACAGCTTCCCCATCCCCTATCAGCGTTTCATATCCTTCAGGAAACTGCCTCAAAAAATCGTCTACCCTTGTAAGGCTGCAGATATTCAGGAATTCCTCTTCAGGAATATCATTACCCAGGAGTATATTCTCTCTTATGCTCATATTGAATATATGGGGAAATTGAGGCACCAGCGACACTTTCTCCATATAGCTGTTAATATTTATGCCATTAAGATCACTGCCGTTGATAAACACTCTCTCATCATCTGCCCTGATAAAACCGCTCAGGATATTTATCAGGGTGCTCTTGCCACTGCCGCTCTCTCCGATAAGGGCCACCTTTTCCTTTGAGTTTATGGAAAAGCTGATATCTTTGAGGGTTTCTCTCTCTTCACGGTGGAAGGAAAGCTTTCTAAACTGTATTGAAACATGGGCTTTGACTTGCTGCAATTCTATACGAGTGTCTGTCCTATCAACTAAGGAACTGTGGAGCTCATCTATCTTCTCTATGGCTATATTTCCATTCAGAGAGGCGTGAAACCTGGTTCCAAGCTGACGCATCGGCATATAAAAATCCGGAGTCAGCATCAATATGAAAAAGGCATTGAAAAAACTTATTTTACCATATGTAAGCCGAAGGCCGAGATTTACTGCTACCACTGCGGTACAGATCGTTGATGCTGCTTCCAGCACCAATGCGGAAAGAAACGATACCCTGAGAACTTGAATCGTTGAATGACGATACTCTTCGCTGACCTGGAACACCTTTTCCTCCTGCAGCCTGCTCCTGCCAAAAACCTTCAGCGTTCTTATCCCCTGCAGCATATCAAGGAAATGAGAGCTAAGCAGTGTAAGCTTCTTCCACTGCCTCTCATTCAGTTCCTTCGACCTGCTGCCGATGAGGATCATAAATAGGGGAATTAAAGGATAGGTTATCAGCATAATCAGTGCTGATAACCTATCCACAAACAAACTGCAAATAAGTAGTACCATTGGAATAAGAATCGCCGAAAAGAACTGGGGAATATATTGTGAGTAATATGCTGTAAGCATTTCTGTCCCCTCTGTAAGAAGACTTATAATGTCCCCATTCTTCTGCCCTTTGATTTTATCAGGAGTGGAAGAAAGGATAATTTTAAAGCTTTTATCCTTTATCTCTTCCTTGATTTCCTCGGCACAACTTCTGATATGAGTTTCAAGAGCCAGGCCCACGGCAAATCTGCAGGCAGAATTTATTATAAATAAAACAATGTACAGGATTATGCTCTTCAAACTTTCACCTCTAATGAAAACTCTGTCAACCACCAGAGCCAGCAGCAGTGCATTGAATATGGTAAATACAGCACTTAACAGCGAATTCAGTATACCTGCCGGTACATATGAAGCTTTCCTAACTGACTCTTTGAGCAGTCTTTTATTTATCATAAGAAATTCTCCTTAATATTCAATGTCCTTCGAAGTAACCCTCTTTCTGAATACCCAGTAGGTCCAGATCTGGTAGCCCAATACTATCGGTACGAAAACCAGGGCAACTTTTGTCATCAGCGACAAGGTATAGGCACTTGATGAAGCATTGTGAATGGTAAGACTGTACTCCGGCTTGATACTGGAAACCATCACTCTTGGATATAGCCCCAAAAACAGTGACCCTACCACCAGAGCTATTGATATACCATTTGATATCATTGCTTTTCCCGGATTTTCCTTTTTAATAAGATACCAGCTTAAAGCACCTAATATTAAAGCAATGATTGATGCGGCTAGAGCCGGGATACTGTCATATAAATCAGTCTGCAAAAAAGTCAGTATTATAAGGACAATCCCCGCTGCCATAGAATATATGCCTAGCTTTGCAGCAGCCTTCAATGCTCTCTCTCTTATTGCCCCCTCGGTTTTCAAATTAATGAAAATTGCACCGTGAAATAGGAATACGAGCAGTGAGGTAATTCCGGCAAAGATGGTATAGATGGAGATTAAATCGAAGAAGCCCCC